>JBDSNC010000203.1:0-12346 GCA_039915545.1 Luteolibacter sp. | reverse complement strand
GAGATAATTAATTATGAAGTTATTTTTACATTTCATCTATTTTTTGCAGGTTGCAATTCTGCCTGCTGCGACGACGCGATGGACTGAGGAAGATCGGGCGCTGGAATCCCAACAGATCGATTTATGGAGGGCGAAGGTTTCTGCTTCCACTGCATGGAGTGATGAAAAAAAGCTAGAGGAATTCGTTCTTGGGTTGAAATCAATGTCGTATCGAAGCCAGATGGACGAGCATGATCCTGAAATTGATAGGATTTATAAACAGATGCAACAAGTGGTGATATCTATACCTGGGCACGCCAAGTATTTCACCGACAAGATCGAGGAGTCTTGGAAGTCAAATGCGGAAAGCGTCAGATTTTCCGAAGCCCAGCCGGAATGGCAGGCATTACTGAAAAAAATGGAAGATACTGCTGAGGGGGCCAAATATATGTTCGACTTGCATAGCCGCATGTGGGGAGACTACGGGGAAATCCGCTCGAAAAACTTGGGAATACTAGGCCACATTCCAAGCACGGAATCCGTGGGGGCGCTCGGTCACTATCTCTGGAAGCGTGACGAGCCGGGTATTAGATATAAATCGCCGGATACGGAGCGTCCTGCGGCGGAAAGTTTGACAGAACTGATTGCGGACGGGCCGATCCAAATATGGATGGCAAGTGCTGAAGATGTGCAGAAGTGGCAAAAATGGTTCGACGAAGTGAAAGCAGGAAAACGCACCTTCCGCTTTGTGGGATCAGATGTGGATTACACTTTGGATGGTCCTGCGGATGCAAGAACCCTGGAGCGCATCAGAAACCAGAATTCCAGCGGGCAGCACTCCGACGGAAGGAAGAAACATGCCATGGCGCCCGAAAAGCAAGCCAGCCCTAATAAAATGGGAGCGGTTTTTCCTGGTGGACTGATTGCCGCAATACTTCTGTGTTCGGCGACCCTCGTATTCTTTCTCAAACGCCGGAGTGTGGCCTGAACGGGTTCGGTCCCAAATAACAGAGGCAGATTTTTCTCATGAGGAATATCCTCGTTGAGTGTCGCCGATTTCTGGTCGATAAACCTGTAATCAGAATAGCGGATTTCCTAATCCCTGCGCGTGATGCTTATGATCGAGGCGAGTTTCTGGCAGACGGCGTTGAGAGCGGGTTCGTCTTCGATTTCCTGCATCGTCCACGGCATCCGGAAGCGCCAGTTCTGGCCGCCGGAGGTGCCGGGGTGGTTGATGCGCTCGTCGAGATCGAAGAGTTCGGTGACCATCAGGGTGGCGTAGCGGGAGTTCGAGGAGAGCAGGGCCTTGATGAGGCGCAGGCGGATGCCCTCGGTGAACGGCGGCCACGGGGCATTGGTGGGGATCGGGATGCCGGCGAATTCCGAGAGGATGCGCAGGGCGTTGTGGGCGCCGTGGACCCACATGCCGGTCTGGTCGGCGGGGGTTTCCTGATGCTGTTGGATGACGCGCAGACAGCCGCGCCAGATGCCGTTGACCGGATCGTGGTCGTGGGTGGAATAGGTGGCGAAGGAGTTTTCCGGGAAAAAATTACCCGGCGTGGGATGCCCGTATTCGTTGCAGTCCCAGTGCGGGATGCGGAATCCGGCGATGCCCAGCTCCGCGAGATGCGGGCGGACGTATTCCGGCACCCAGCCGAGGTCTTCGGCGATGATTTCGGCGGTTCCGGCGGCCTCGACGATGGCCCGCAGCCGCGGATCGCCGTCGGCGCGGTTGGCTTCCTTGTTTTCCATGGTGTCGTCCGGCCGCAGCCACCAGCGGGGGAGGCGGCCGTCGTTGATGGCGGCGGCCTGGTCGTGACTGAGTCCGACGAATTCGTGGTTGCGCGCCGGGCTCCACGGGAAGGCGTAGATCCGATAGAAGCCGAGGATGTGGTCGAGCCGGAAGATGTCGAAAAACGTGGTGAGCCGTTTGATGCGTGTTTTCCACCAGCGGTAGCCGTTTTCCGCCATGTGGTCCCACCGATAGAGCGGGATGCCCCAGTTCTGGCCCCACTGCTGGAAAAACGGATCGCTCTGGCCCATGCCCTCGGATGGCGAGCCACCGCACCAGTCGAGGTGGAATTCCTCCTGATCGAAAAACACGTCGCTGGAGTGCCAACTGATGCCGATCGGCACGTCGCCCATCAATTTCACGCCGCGCAGCTCGGCGTGGACGCGCAGAGCCTTCCACTGGCGGAAACAGAGCCACTGGACGAAGGCGAAATAACCGAGCCGCTGGTCCACCCTCGCGACCTCGCTCTGCCGCAGCCGTTTCAGGAAAGCGCGCGCTTTTTCCGGTGTTTTGCAGGAATCCGGCCACCGGTCCCACGTCAGCGCCTCGCCGTGAATCTCCATCAGATGGCGGAACACGCAGTAGTCGTCGAGCCACTCCGCCTCCTGCGTTTTGAAGAGTTCGAACTCCGCGATCATCACCGGCTCCGCCTGTTCGAAGCGCGACCACGCCAGTTCCAACAGCTTGCGCTTTACCCGGCGGACGGCCGGATAGTCCACCAGCTTCGCGTGGAGGGCGTCGCCGAGCTGTTCGCGCATTTTGGCGACGTCGATTTCGGAAAGTCCGGGGATTTCCCCCGCGTCGAGCGCCAGATAGATCGGATCGAGCGCGGTGGAGGAAATGGCGCTGTAAGGGCTCTCGTCCGAGCCGTTTTCATTGATCGGCAGAAGCTGGATGAACCCGACATGGTGCTCCGCGGCCCAGTCGATCCACTCGCGCAGGGCGAGCGTGTCGCCGATTCCGAGGTCTCCCTCGCGGCGGGGCGAGAAGGCGGGCAGCAGGATGCCGGCCGAGCGTTTTCCATGAGGTTGCACGGAAGGATACTGGCAGGCAAAATGCCGACGTAAACCCAGAAAATCGCTGGGCTAACAGGCCTATCGGCCGCGGGATATACCGGCTTTTCCGGGAATTCCTTTCTTTGACATCAGCGGAATCGATCACTAGTTTTACGAATGGCAAAAGCCATAACCGTTTGAACCAACCACCATAACACCATGAAAACCAAGCTCTGGATCTCCGCAATCGCCGCGCCGTTCATTTTCACCGCCTGTGACGCCAATAAAACAGTGTCCGAGAAAATGGATGCCGGTAAGGACAAAATCGCCGAAGGCGTGAAGGAAGTCGCCGATGCCGCCAAAGAGACAGGCAACGCGGAAGCCGAGAAGGCGAAGGAAAAAGCCAAGGCCGCGATGGACAACATGGCCAAGAAGATGGAGGAGGCCAAGGCCGACGCCAAAGCGAAGATGGACAAGGCCGTCGATGCCACCGGCGCGGCTGTGGATGATGCCAAGGCCAAGGTCGAGACCGCTGCCGGCGAGGCGAAGGAGAAAGTCGAAGCTGCTGCCGGTGAAGCGAAGGACGCGGCAAAAGAAGCGCTCGACGGCACCAAGGAAGAAGAGAAGTAATTTTCGCTTCCGCTTGCCACGGGGAGTTCAACCCTGCCGGGTTGAACCACATACCGCAGACCACCTCTTGACTCCCGCCCGGACCGTGCGAACCGTACTCTATGTCTCTGGAGCATAAACTCCGTGACCCATGGTTGTTGGCGGTCTGGCCCGGGATGGGTGGAGTGGCCATCGGGGCGGCCTATTACCTCATGGCCAAGCTCGGCATGCGGCTGTTGGTTGAATTTCCCGCTGGCGAGATTTTCGATCTTGAGAACGTCAACGTGAAAGACGGTCTGATCGTCACCCGCCGCCTGCCGCGGAGCCGGATGTTTGTTTCCTTGGAAAATGCCAACGCGCCGCGCGAGATCATCCTCTTTATCGGCGACGCGCAGCCACCCTCGCGCGGAACGGCGTTCTGCCGGAAATTGATCGATCATGCCCGGGAACTCGGTGTGGAAAAGGTTTTCACCTTCGCCGCCATGGCCACGCAGATGCGCCCCGAGCACCATTCACAGGTCTTCGGTGCGGCCATCGATCTGGAAACTCTCGCGGTTTTCGAACAACTCGGCGTTCACATCTTCGAAAACGGCAAGATCAGCGGGCTTAACGGCGTCCTGCTCGGAGTCGCCGCCGAGAGCGGCATGACCGGCGGCTGCCTGCTCGGCGAGATCCCCAACGTTTTTTCGCAAATTCCCTTCCCGAAGGCATCGCTCGCGGTCCTTGAGTTTTTCACCCGGATGACGGGCATCGAGATCGATTTCACCGAACTCCGCACTCACGCGAAGACGGTGGACGCGACTCTCGAAATTTTCCTCAAACGCATGGAACAAAGCGCCGAGGAAGCCGAAGCCGAGGAGTCCCACCAGATGCAGATGGAACGAGCCTCACCACGCGCCGCGCACTCGGACAAGAAGCACCTTGAGGAGCTGTTCGAAGCCGCTCGCAAAGACCACTCGCTCGCCTACGGACTCAAGCAGGAACTCGATCGTCTCGGTCTTTTCAACGAGTATGAGGACCGATTTCTCGATTTGTTCAAGGAACCCGAATGACCTTGAAAGGGGAATGGACGATGCAAACAAACGGTTGTTGCAGATTCGGATTGCTTCTTTCGATCGGCTCCGCATATTTTGCTATTCAGGTCGATGGGGGAAAGTTTCCTTTGGTTGGAATCATGACGGATTCCAGCCACGGCCGGATGAATTTCAACTCGATCGAGCCATGAAAACTCAAGCAGCACGCCGTTTCAAAAACCGCCAGGATGCGGGCCGTCGGCTCGCCCGGAGCATGGCGGAATTCGCCTCACTCCGGGATGTCGTCATCCTCGCGTTTCCTAACGGCGGCATTGCCGTCGCGGTGGAAATCGCCCGAGCGCTCGGCAAGCCTCTCGATATCCTGATCATGCGCGAAATCACCCATCCCGACGACCAGGGGATCGTTCTCGGAACCATTACCAGCGGTGGTGTCCGTGCTCTCAACTGCGCGTTGATCGACCAATTGCACCTCAGCGATGCCGAAGTCTCCGCGGCCATTCTCCGGGAATGCGCGGAGTTGGCCCGCTGCGAAAAACTCTATCGGCATGACCATCCCTCACTCTCCGTTGCTGACAAGACCGTGATCCTCGTTGACGACTGCGTCACCCCTTGCCACCTGTTCCGCGATGCCATCCACTTGTTGCGCCGCCAGCATGCGGACCACATCGTCGTCGCGCTTCCCGCCGCCTCCTGCCACGATTCCTGCGATCTACGGCTCGAAGCGGACGAAGTCTTCTCGCTGACCGAGACGGACTCGTGCGGAACTCCGGAGAAGTGGTTCAGGAAATTTCCACCAGCCTCTGATGAAAAAGCCTGCCGGATACTCGACAGGGAATGGTCGGCGGTCTGAAGGACTCTTGATTCAAGCGAACAGATCGGTGACAACCTTCGCTGGCTCCACTCCGGTGAGGCGCTGGTCGAGTCCCTGGAATTTGAACGACAGCCGTTCGTGTTCCAGCCCGAGAGCGTGCAGCACCGTGGCATGGAGATCGCGGATGTGCACGGGATTCGCGACGATGTTGTATGACATCTCGTCGGTTTCCCCATAGACCGTGCCGCCCTTGATGCCTGCGCCGGCCATCCAGATAGAGAAGCAGCGCGGATGATGGTCGCGACCGTAGTCGGTCTCCGTTAGTTTTCCCTGGCTGTAAACCGTGCGGCCGAATTCGCCGCCCCAGATCACCAGCGTATCTTCCAGCATGCCGCGCTGTTTGAGATCCTGGATCAGGCCATAACAACCCTGGTCCACGTCCTTGCACTGCGAGGCCAGGTCGCGCGGCAGGTCACCGTGCTGGTCCCAGCCGCGGTGGAAGATCTGCACGAAACGCACGCCACGCTCCATCAGACGGCGCGCCATGATCGCCGAGTTGGCGAAGGTGCCGCGCTTTTTGCTGTCCTCGCCATAGAGCCGGTAGATTCCCTCGGTTTCGCCTGATAGATCGGTCAGCTCCGGCACCGACGCCTGCATGCGGAACGCCATCTCATACTGCTGCATGCGGTTCTCGATTTCCGGATCACCGATCGCCGAAAACGAGCGGCGGTTGAGTTCATTCATCCCGTCCAGCATGTTGCGGCGGGTTTCGCGGGAAATCCCTGGCGTGTCCTCGAGGAAAAGCACCGGATCGCCCAACGAGCGGAGCGCGACGCCCGCATGCCTGCCCGGCAGGTAGCCTGAGCCCCAAAGTCGCGAAGAAATCGCCTGCACGTTCGCAAACGGCGAGGTGTGGGTGGCATGGAGGACGACAAACGATGGCAGCTCCGTGTTCATGGATCCCAGCCCGTAGGAAAGCCACGATCCGAGCGACGCTTTTCCCGCCTGCATCGATCCGGTGCAGATCAACTGGTTCGCCGGCTCGTGGTTGATGGCGTCCGTGTGCATCGACTTGATGACGCAGATGTCGTCCGCCATTTTCGCCGTCCATGGTAGCAGTTCGCTGATCCACGTACCCGCCTGACCGTGTTGGTTGAATTTGAAAACCGACGGAGCTAACGGAAATGTCGCCTGGCCGGACGTCATGCCGGTCAGCCGCTGGCCCTGTGCTTTCAGGTAGCCGTTAAGGTCTTCCTTAAAGCGCTTTTGCAACTCAGGCTTGTAGTCGAAAAGATCGATCTGCGAAGGTGCGCCGATCAGTGAGATATAGATAGCACGCTTCGCCTTCGGCGCGATCTGCGGCAGCATTTCGTTGATGCCCGCGATGCTCTCCGCCGCGGAGATGCCGCGCTGCCCGAGCAGGTTGGCGAGCGCCGCCATGCCCAGCCCGGTGCCGGATTTCCTGAAAAAATGGCGGCGGCTGTAGGCGGCGTTGTGGAGTTCCAGAGGGTTCATCGCGTGAGGGTTTCGTCGAGGTTGAGGATCTGGCTGGCCACCAGGGTCCACGCGGCGAGTTCGGGCACGTCCGCCTCCTTGCGCGGCTTCGATTCACCGGTGGTGATCAGTTTCTCCGCGTCCTCCTTGTTGCTGCGGAAGGTGGCGAGCGAGGAATCCAATGATTTTCTAACGATCAATCTCTCCGCGGTGTCGAACATCCTTCCGTCGAGCCGCTCGGTGATGAAATCGAGCCGCGCGTCGAAGTCCGTAGCGGCGGCCATCGCGTGCGAGGCGAGTTCGCGCGAAGCCTCTACGAACTGCGGATCATTCAGCAGCACCAGCGCCTGCAGAGGGGTGTCCGTGCGGTCGCGCCGGACGCAGAAGGTCTCCCGGCTCGGAGCGTTGAGAATTTCCATCGACGGCGGCGCGGCAGTGCGTTTCCACATCGTGTAAAGCGAGCGCCGGTAGAGGTTTTCGCCGCTGTCCTGACGGTAAGTGCGCGTGTTCGACTGCGGCATGGCCACAGCCTCCCAGATGCCTTCCGGCTGATAGGGTTTCACCGACGGTCCGCCGATTTTCTTCGAAATCAGTCCCGACACATCGAGCACCATGTCGCGGAGCTGTTCGGCATCCAGGCGGAATCGCGGACCGCGGTCGAGCAGGTGGTTTGACGGATCTCTTTCCAACTTTTCCGCACTCACCACGCCCGACTGGCGGTAGGCCGCGGATGTCACCATCAGCCGGATCATGTGGCGGTAGTTCCACTGGGAAGCGACAAACTCCGAGGCCAGCCAGTCCAACAGCTCCGGGTGACTCGGGCGCGCGCCCATGATTCCGAAATCGGCGTTGGTCTCGACGATGCCCGTTCCGAAAACATACGACCACGTGCGGTTCATCGTCACGCGGGCGGGCAGGGGATTGGCCGGATCGTTCAGCCACCTGGCAAGGCCGAGCCGGTTCTTCGGTGAGTCCTCGGCCATCGGCGGAAGCGCGGCGGGGGTGCCGGGCGTGACCTTTTCCCCCTTGTCGGAATAGACACCGCGGGTGAGCACGTGGGCGAACGGCTCGTCTTTCTTTTCCTCCATCACCAGCGACATGGAGCCATGGGAACGCAGCGTGATTTGTTCGGATTTCAACGCGTCCTGCCGGGTGTCGAGTTCGCGCGACGGGCCGTCGATGTTGGCGAGGTAATAGTTGAAAAGCAGGTCGTTCTGTTCTTTCGTCCGCTGGTCGGCGGGGAGGGAAACGATCTGCTGGAGCATGCTGGTTTTCGCAAGCGATTCGATCTCACCCGGCTCCAACAAGCGCCGGTAGAATCGGAAATCCTGCAACGCGACCTTGCCGCCGTTGAGCTTTGAATCACCACCGTTCCGCGCGCCCAACTGCAGGTGCACGGAAGTCTCGATGTTGCCGCCGACCGTGTTCGGATAGGTTTTTCCTCCGGCGTTTTTTCCGTCCACGTAGATCGCGCTCGCCTGGTGGCCGGAAATCCGGCCGTCGAAGGTCACCATCACGTGGTGCCACTCGCCGGGTTTCAGCACGGCATCATCGACGATTTTGTTAGCCGCCTTGTCCCACGAGTCGATCACATGGGCCGCGGGCCTGCCGTTTTCGAGATACAGATCCCATCCACGGAACGAGTCAGCCGGATTCATCCGGGCGACGACAGATCCGGTCGGCGTTCCTTCGATGCGGATGAAGCCACCGTAAGTCACGCGGTCTCCCCGGGAGAAACTGCCGATGTCGCCGAGATCCACGGGCGCGTCGCTGATGACAGGAGCCTTGCCCAGCGGTGCGTCGGTGCGTGAAACTGCCGTCGTCCACTCGCGCGGTTGCCCGTCTATCAATCCGTGCAGCGGGCCTTCCGCTTCCGTCAGCGGGAGGTGGATGGCGAGCGTGGAATCGATGTCACGGGCGGGTGCGATGGTGGCGGTTTTCAGCCAGGTGTCGAATTCCGGACGCGCGGTGGCGGCGCGGGTTTCGAGTTGCTTGCCAATGCTGGAAATTTCGCCCGCCAACGCCGTCCATCGATCACGGTCCTCCCGTGCCGGAACGAAGACGTTCGGCGGATGATCCTCCTTGTTTCCATCAAGCGCGGTCATCGGCGTGTTCCGGAAAAACGCAGTTAGGGAATAGAATTCCTTGGTCGAAACGGGATCGAACTTGTGATCATGGCACGCCGCGCAGCCGGTGGTGAGTCCCAGCCAGATGGCGGAGACCGTTTCCACGCGGTCCTTCGCATACACGGCATCGTATTCCTCCGGGATGGCTCCGCCCTCGCCGGTCGTCGCGAGGCAGCGGGAAAATCCGGTGGCCACGAGCTGGTCAAGCGTGTGGTCCGGCAGCATGTCTCCGGCGATCTGCTCGGTGGTGAACTGGTCCCACGGCATGTTTGTCTCGAACGCGCGGATCACCCAGTCCCGGTAAGGCCAGATCGCACGGTAGTTGTCGATGTGGACGCCGTGCGTGTCCGCGTAACGGGCGGCGTCCAGCCAGAGTCTGGAAAAATGCTCCGCGCTGGAGGACGTGGCGAGAAGTTCGTCCGCCGCGACCTCGGTGGCCGCTTGAGGATTTGCGGCGTAGGATTTCTTGAAAACCTCGATGTCCCCGGGTGCGGGCGGGAGTCCGGTTAGGTCGAAATGCAGGCGGCGGTAGAAACGGGCCGCATCATCCGGCGGATTCGGCTTCAGTCCGGCTGTTTCAAGTTTCGCGGCGATGAAACGGTCGATGGGATTCATGGACCAGTCTTTCCCCGCTTCGGGGACTTCCGGCCGTTTCACCTCAGCGAACGACCAATGGGGTTCGTATTCCGCGCCTTGTTCGATCCAGCGCTTGATCATGGCGATTTCCTCCGGCTTCAGGACCTTGTGGCTCTTCGGCGGCGGCATGATGTCATCCGGATCCGCGGAAATGATGCGCTTGATCAAAGCTGACTCCATCGGCTGTCCCTTGATAATCACCGGCCGGCCGTCGTCGCGGGGTGCGAAGGCGTCGGCCACGCGGTCGAGCCGCAGCGGCGCTTTTTTGGGTTCGCGGGTGCCGGAGTCCGGGCCGTGACAGTGGTAACAATACTCCGAGAGAATCGGTTGGATGTGCTGGTTGAACGAAATTTTCCCTGGCAAGGACACCGGAACAACGGCTGGCGTCACGGGTTCACCGGCAGTCGTCTTGGCCGTGGCGGCCGGACGATCACAACCCGTCAGCAGGGCGGCAGCAGCCAGCGCGAAGGCGGTGAAGTGGTGTTGTTTTAGGAAATTCACGAGAGCGGGTTTGAATCGCAAAGCTACGAAGACGTTACCATTGCCGTGCACCTTTCAAGGGCGGTTTTTTAAGTTCCCTCCCATTTTGGGTAGGTAAAACGAAAAAAGCCCGAGCGGCTGGACAGCTGCTCGGGCTTTGGGGAAGGGGATCCGCGCCTTATTTCAACTCGTCGTCCTCGTCGATATTGTGGGTGAGGATGAACTGGAGGTCGTCCAGTCCGAGGTTCGAGGCGAAGCCTTCATCACCGAGCACGTTGGTGACGAGCTGGGTTTTCTGATGCTGAAGGATGCGGATCTTTTCCTCCACGGTGTCGCGGGTGAGCAGACGGTAGGCGATGACCTTGTTCTTCTGACCGATGCGGTGCGTCCGGTCGATGGCCTGGTTTTCGACGGCCGGGTTCCACCATGGATCGTAAAGGATGACATACGATGCCGAGGTGAGGTTGAGGCCGGCGCCACCCGCCTTGAGCGAGAGCATGAAGACCGAAGGATCCTTGGTCGTCTGGAAGCGCTCGATCTCGCCTTTCCGGTCCTTGGTCTGGCCGGTGAGGTAGTTGTAAGGGCGGTTTTCCAGTTCGAGGCGCGCCTTGATGAGATCGAGCATCGAGACGAACTGCGAGAAGACGAGGACCTTGTGGCCTTCCTCGTGGAGCTGGTCCAACAGATAGAAGAGCGATTCCATCTTCGCGGATTCCTCCTTGAGATACTTCGGATCGATGAGGCCCGGGTGACAGCAGATCTGGCGCAGGCGCATGAGGCCTTGCAGAATGGCGAAGGAGTTTTTCTTCACCGCTTCGTCGGAATCGAGCCCTAACAAGGCTTTCTGGATGCGCTTGAGCTCGGCCTTGTAGAGGTCCACTTGGATGCCTTCCATCTTCGAGTAAACCTCCTCTTCGGTACGCGGCGGAAGGTCCTGGGCGACCTGCAGCTTGGTGCGGCGGAGAAGGAACGGGCGGAGACGCGAGGCGAGGCGGCTCTGGCTGAGCGGGTCCTTGCGTTTGTCGAAACGCTTCTTGAAATACGCTCGGCTGCCGAGCACGCCGGGCATGGCGAAGGCCATCAGCGACCACATGTCGAGCAGGCGGTTTTCGATCGGCGTTCCGGTGAGGACCAGGCGGTTTTGGGAATCGAGCTCGCGGGCACACTTGGCAGCCTTGGAGTCCGGGTTCTTGATCTGCTGGCCTTCGTCCAAAATGGTGGTGAGCCACTTGATGCCGTTGAGTTCCTCGCCGCAGACGCGGAGCTGGGCGTAGTTGAGGACGAGGATGTCGATATGGTTCTGGATGTAGTCCACATTGATATCGTCGCGGTTCTTGAGGATCTTGACCTTGAGTTGCGAGGTGAATTTTCCGGCCTCGCTGTACCAGACGTCCAGAACGGACTTCGGACAAACGACGAGCGCGGGTTTTTTCATGCCGCCTGTCTTGCGGTGCTCTTCGAAGAGCCAGAGCAGGTAGGTGAGGGACTGGATGGTTTTTCCAAGACCCATGTCGTCCGCCAGGATGCCGCCGAAGTTGTTGACGGAAAGGTAGGCGAGGAACTTGAAACCATCGACCTGATAGGGACGGAGGGTGGCGTTGAGTCCGTCAGGAAGGTCCGGGTTGACTTCGAGCTGGATGTCTCCGGCGCGGTTCTTGATGCGTTCCCAGGCTTTCGGATCGAAGACTTCGGCAGCCTTCGGATCGGCAAGCTGGAGGGCGTGCATGCGGTGGGTTTCACCGGAAAGGTCGAACGGATCGAGCCCGAGACGGGTGACTGCCTCGCGCTGGTCGGCGTCGAGCTTGATTTCGAGACGCATCCACGAGCCGTCGTCCATCCGGACGTAACCGCCGCGGGCGGCGACGAGCTGGCGGATCTGCGCTTTCGATAGATTGACGCCCTGCACGTCGATGACGATGCGGAGGTCGAACCAGTCGATGTCCTGGCCGACGACTTCGAAACGGACGGCGGCGGTGACGGGGTCGGCGAGGATGGAGCGAAGGCGCAGGTCGATGTCGAGATCGATGTTTTCCGGCATCGCCTTGATCCATTCCGCGAATTTTTCGGGGAACTGCTTGGTGATGCGGGATTTGAAGGAAAGCAGCTTCTCATCGTAGCTGAGGCCCATTTCATCAAGGATGGAAGGCACCGGATAGAGGTCCTCACGGGCGAAGCGGAGGAGTTGTTTGCCCTTGACCGGTTGTTGCTCGGCGAGCTCCCAACCTTCTTTGGTAAGGCGCTCGGTGCGGCGGCCCTTGGTCTCGATCGCGTTGACGTCGATGACGAGGTGCTCGGTTTCCGCTGCTGTTAGGCCTGCCACGAGGCTCATGGTGAACTTCGGCTTGAGGACGAGATCGACCACTCGCTTCTTGAGTGATTCAGGAAGAGAC
>JBDSNC010000156.1:0-22353 GCA_039915545.1 Luteolibacter sp. | reverse complement strand
CTCCGATTTACCCTGATTCTGGCGCTGGCCCTGAGTTCGTGCGCCAAGCTGGGACTGCCCGCAAAAACCGAGAAAAAGGAAGAGCCCGGCCCTTTTGGTCCGAGCGGGATTCCGCCACAGCTCCGGGGCAACGGCCCTGCGGACCCCGGCACGCCGGTGGTGGCTGGCGGAAACGCTGCCCCCAAACCGCTGCCGCTCAACCTCCCGCCGGACGACGACATGGTTTTCACCAATCCGGACAATCCCAATGAAAGCATTCCCGAACTCGCCGCTGTCCTGGAAGGCACCAAGCGCGGCCCGTGGGAAGCCAGCGAAACGGTCGCCAAACAGCGCGCCACCCGCGAAGGCAAGCCGTTGCTGATCTGGTTCACCGACTCCGCCAAAAGCCCGATGTGCAAGGCGATCAGCCAGGAGTTGTTTTCCACCAACGATTTCGGAAAGTGGGCCGACGAAAAACTGGTGCGGCTCCGGGTTGATGCGAACGTCGAGGAAAACGATCCTGATCTCGACCTCTCGACGAAGGAAACCCGCCTGATCGACAAGGCGAACTACGTCACGGCCCTGAAAAAGCGTTACAAGGTCCTCGGTTATCCGTCGCTCATCCTGCTCAATCCGAGCGGCGAGGTGGTCGGCCGCTACCGGGGTTACAAGCGCGGCGACGCCGACTACACTTGGGGCCTGCTCAAACACGGCGAGGCCGTATCCGCCGTAGCGTACAAAAGCTGGCGCGCGGGACTTGAGAAAAAAGGCTACCGCGAGTGGTCGGATCGCAAGGGCCGCAAGATTTTCGCGAAGCTTGTTTCCTACTCGAAGGGCACACTGGTCCTGATCGAGCCGGATGGCAGCCGCGCGCAGACGAAGGAAACCAGCCTCTGCGACGCGGACCGCGGGTGGATCACCGAACAGAAGAAACTCCGCAACATCCAGTGACAGAAAAGCCCGGACGGTGGAACCGACCGGGCTTTCGAGTTGTGTGTAGGAGAAGGGGAGTCTTATTGCGGGGGGACGCTATCAGGGGGAGGGGGTGAAAGTTTTATTTCCTACGTCGGAGCAGAAGCACGGAACCAAGAATGCCGAGCATTGCGCTCGCCGGTTCGGGGATGACTGTGAAACTGGCTTGGTAGTTGCTGCCTCCGACGTTGTTGAACACGGTCGCCGCTTCATTCACGTTGTTGGTCGTGATGAAGGTGAATACTTCAAGCGTGTAGGTCCCGTTGGGGAGGCCTGCAAGGATGTTGGTGGAAATTTCGATCGGGTCGGCGTTCGAACCTTGGCTGTCCCCACCCCATTGTTGGTCGTTGTTAACTCCGGTGTTGAATTGGAAGGGCATCGCCACGGTGGCGAACGAACCGGAAGGACTGCCGGAGTAAACCCGCCAGGAAATACCGTGCCCCGTTACATCCGTCCCGTTGTCCTTGTAGGAACGCTGCTGTCCGCCGAGGTAGTAGTTGGAGCCGACTGTGAAGGTTCCCAAATTAGAGCCTTGGAAATCCGGATTCCCTGTGACGGCACCAATGTCATAGAAAGTCAAAGGAGTGGTTCCGGAAGTGGTTGTGAATACAAACTGGCTGAACATTCCTGCGGCACCGAACGAAGTGCCGGAAGCCAGCAATCCGATGGCCGCGATCAAATTTCTCAATTTCATGGGTTTTTACAGATGGGTTCTGAGGGTGAGGAGCGGATTCCAATGGGTTGAAAACCAACTGATAAGGTCTCAAATTATGCGCAGTCGTCAATCTGATTTCCTGGCACGAAGATGGTTCGGTCACCCGATGTTCATCATCGCCACCTTTGAAATGTAAAAAGAGGACGGTCGGTTTAGAAAAATCCGGAGATTTTTTTCATTCCTCCTCCTCATCGGCCGGGTGAGGCAGGGTCTCCAGCGCGGCGCGGTAGGCTTTTTCGTCGAAGCCCTTTCGGGTTTTGAGGATGTTGTCCATTTCCTCGCCGAGGCACATCGCGATTTCGGACTTCGCTTCGGATTCCTCCATGCCGAGCTTGATCAGGCGGGTGTAGGTTTTCGCGACGTAGGGCGTCTGGGGAGAGGTCAGTTGCTGCTCTACGGCGGCGAGCAGATCGGCGAGGAGGTCGTCATTCATGGCTCAAGCAAATCCGGAAATGTCCGGCGCGGGAAGTATTGAATCCGGAGTGCGCGAAGCTCTGCTCGCGCCGATGGTAGTTTCAGCTCTGCTGGATGTGGTGCGGAGCTCTTCGGGAGGCGGCCTCGCGAAAAATGAAGAGCTCCGCCCCGCATGGAGCAGAGCTTCCATCCGCCGTGGGCGGCAGCAGAGCGTGCCGCACTCCGGGTCAGGCTCCGAACAAGTGCCGCAGCTCATCGGCGATGACGTCTGCGGCTTCGCGAACGTTGATCGGCCGCTTTGCTTCGTTTTCCAAGCTGCTCATGGTGACACCGTCGATTCCACAGGGGGTGATGGCGAAAAACGGTGGCAGGCTCTCGTTGGTGATGTTGATGGCAAAACCGTGCATTGAGATCCATTTCCGGACTCCTACGCCGATGGACGCGAGCTTGCGGTTTTCCACCCAGACGCCGGTAAGTCCCTCGCGGCGGCCCGCATTCACGCCAAAGCGGGCACAGGCGCGGATGAGCGCTTCCTCCAGTTTCCGCAGGTGTTCGTGGAGGTCCTTGCCGCGCGGGGTGAGATCGAGGATCGGGTAGCCGACGAGCTGGCCGGGGCCGTGATAGGTGGCTTGGCCGCCGCGGTTGGTTTCGTGGACCGGGTAGGGGAGTGAGGCTGGATCGCGGAGTGAGGATTGGTCGCGCAGACGGCCGATCGTGTAAACGGGCTGGTGTTCCAGCAGCAGGATGGTGTCGCCGTCGGTGCCGTCGAGGATGGCCTGAACGTGGCTTTCCTGCAGGTGAAGGCCGGCTTCGTAACCGATGGGGACGGAGAGGTGTTTGATTTCCAACATTTTAAACCAAGCGTCGGTCGAGGAGTTTTGCCTTGAGCGGGTCGGAAGCCTGGAGATGCGCCATGCCGATGGCAAGCGCGTCAGCGGCGTCGGACGGTGGGGTTTCGGCGAGACCAAGCAGCGCACGGACCATGAAGGCGACCTGAGTTTTGTCCGCCGTGCCTTTGCCGACGACCGCCATCTTCACCTTCTTTGGCGAGTATTCGTAAACCTTGATCCCATGATCGGCCGCGGCGATGAGCGCGGCGGCGCGGGCGGCTCCCATTGAGATGGCGGTCTGGTGGGATTGCACGTAGATGATGCCCTCCACGGCGATCTCATCCGGTTGGAACTTCTGGATGACGTTCACCAGATGCGTGCGGATCGCCGAAAGCGCGGCGGACTGCGGGATGGATTTCGGGATGGAAATCACGTCGAACGCGAGCACGGTCGGCCTGCGGGGATCACCTTCGAGTACGGCGTAACCCGTGTTTCTAACGGCTGGGTCGATGGAGAGGACGCGCATGGTCAGAACGGAACAACGAGTCCCTCGTTTTCAGCGAGTTTTTTCTGGTTCGCATCAAATGTCAGGAAATGAGTGGCATCGAGGATCTTTGCCGCGGCCACGTGAAGGATATCGAATCCCCGATGGCCGCTGGTGAGGGTGTGGGCTGAGGATATCCGGTTGGCCTCGGATAGAATCTCGGCAAGATTGCAAACTTCAGCGATGAGTCTTCCATCATTCAAATCCACCTCGAATTGCGATGCGAACAAGACCGCGTCGCCTTTTCCGATGAATTGGCGACATTCGGCAAAACGCAGCGCGTTGAGAAGCTCGAAACGGTTCAGGCTGGTAGTGACGATGGCTTGGCTATTTCGTTCGCTCCAGACCACCGCATCTGGTGTTTTTGAATCGTTTCCGTAGAGGGAAAACAGAAAGCTGGTATCGGCGGCGATTACCATTTTCCGGATGCGTCATGGATCAGATTCGAGGATTCTTGGGCGGTGAGGATGCGTTCGCGAGTGCGGTCGCGGGTAACGGCGGGACTTTCGGCCCAATTCACCTTTTTCGGGACTTCCTCATGGTCAGGAATGAGCCTCGCAATCCTTTTTCCCCGCTTGGTGATGGCGATTTCCTCCCCGGCATCAAGCCAGTTTTGAAGGCTGGTATAGTTGTTTCGCAAGTCGCGGATCGTTGCGGTTCTCATAGTGCTACAAATATGTAGCGCATCGAATTTTTGTCAAGTCGGCTCTGTTCGCTCCTGCAATTCACGCAGTTTTTTGAAGGTGAGCAGCGAGCGGATTTCGCAGTGGGCAACCACTGCTTTTATCGCGAATTGCAGCACCAAGATGGAAAATAGCAACGGCAGCAACACCATGCCGGGAGGTACATTGAGCCCCATCGGGTTTTTGGTGGAAATGGTGCGCTGATAGATGACCAGCACGAATAGTGCGTGGCCGAAAATGTAAACTGCCATCGCTGTTGCAATGAAAGTATTCCGGCGCCTTTGCTCGGCGAGTCCGCTGAGTTGCCGTTCCAGCTCCGCGTCGTTATCAAGCGTAGCCTGAAACTTCTCGTCTAACTTTGTGAACATGAATGACGCGGGTATGAAACCGGCGGTCACAGACTGCCGTCACAACGTTGGCTCAACGCCGCTTTTTGCCGCCGACCTTCTTGCGGCGGACCGGTTTGATCGGGGAATCGTCGAGCAGCGCGGTGTAGATGTAGTCGAAATCTTCCAGCTTCCGGCGCGGGATGGGCTGGTCGATGAAAATTTCCACGGACTTCGCGTAGTCGAGTTCGTCGGCGGTGAGGATGGTGAAGGCGTCGCCTTCGGCCTCGGCGCGGCCGGTGCGGCCGATGCGGTGCACGTAATCTTCGGCGTTTTCCGGGACGCGGTAGTTGATGACGTGGGAGACGTTGGAAATATCGATACCGCGGGCAGCGACGTCGGTGGCGACGAGGATTTCGTATTCACCGGCCTTGAATCCGGCGAGCGCTTTCATGCGGTCCACCTGGTTGATGTCAGAATGCATGGCGGCGACCTTGGTCTGCCCGGTGGTCTTGATCAAAGAAGTGAGCTGGTCCGCTTCCTTGCGGGTGCGGGTGAAGATCATGACCGAGTGGTAGTCGGTTTGCTTGAGAAGCTCCAACAGGAGTTCATCGCGCTGGTCCATGGCGACCGGATAGAACGCGTGGGTGACGCTGGTCGGGATGGAGGTGCGGGCGATCTCGATACTGAGCGGATCAGTGAGGCACCATTGGGCGAAGGTCTGGATCGCGGGCGGCATGGTGGCCGAGAAAAACAAGGTCTGGCGGCCTTCCCACGGGCAAAGATTGACGATTTTGCGGACTTGCGGGAGGAAACCCATGTCGAGCATGCGGTCCACCTCGTCGAGGATGAGCACCTTGATTTCGCCGAAGCGCATGCTGGTGCGGTAGAAATGGTCGACCAAGCGGCCCGGTGTGGCGACGACGATATCCGCGCCGGCGGCGAGTTGCTCCGACTGCGTGCCAAGTCCGACGCCGCCGTAAAGCAGCGCGACCTACATGCCGGTGTGCTTGCCGTATTTTTCAAATTGTTCGGCGACCTGATGGGCCAGCTCGCGGGTGGGCTCCAGCACGAGGATCTGCGGTTTGCCGAGTTTCTCGATTTTCGAAAGCGTGGGCAGAGCGAACGCGGCGGTTTTTCCTGTGCCGGTCTGGGACGCGCCAATGACGTCCTTGCCTTCAAGAATGATCGGAATCGCCTGAGCCTGGATCGGCGTAGGCGTGGTGTAACCGGATTCCTCAATGGCTTCCAGAACGGCTGCGGAGAGCCCAAGTGTGTCAAATCCCATACGAGCGGGGTTGGTAGAGGGCGGAGCGGCTTGGGTCAAGGGGCGATTGTCGCCCCGGTGTAACTGAAAGTAGTGACCGGTTTGATTTTTTCGGACCGCGGTTGCCGGGTCTTCCAATCAAAAATCAGCAATCAACAATCGTCATTCATCAATCTTGTGGTGGGAGCTGGCCCAGAGGCGGCATTTTGATGTCGGCATTTTGATTGCCGATCGATGATTGAGGAACTTTGATTTTTGATTTTCTGACGGAATGAGGGTGATTTTGCCCCCCACCTTCAATTACGCGATTGTCGGCCGAAACCAGCGGGGACCGGGGAAAATTGTAAAGGAATTGAAAATGCGGTTGGCACGGTCTGCAAAAGCGACTGTTATTCATTGGGAAGGAAACAGGGAGCAACCCACCCGCGCCACCATGTCACAAGCCATCATCGATCCTGAGGAGGTCCGCCGGTTCGCGGCGGAGTTGAAGCGTTTCAATGGCGACCTGCGCGAGCGATCCGGCTCGCTGATGGCGCGATACACCGCGCTGGGCGATTCCTGGCAGGATCAGGAACAGGAAAAATTCTCCGCGGAGTTCATTCAATTGATGAAAACCCTCAAATCCTTCCTCGAATTGTCCGAGCGCCACACTCCCTACCTCCTGCGCAAGGCGGAGCGCATCCAGCAGTATCTCGACCAGCGCTGACCCCCCGGCCATGTCCGACCAAGTCAAAATCTCCTCCATCGACGCGCTCGAAGCATTCCGCGCGGACCTCATCCAATACATCGCCAAGGCCCGCGTCGCGCTGGAGGACATGGAGGGCGATGTCCGCCGCACCCAGACGTGGCTCGACAGCGACCGCGTCCAGCATTGGGGAAACCAGGTCAAACTCTGGACCAAAAACCTCGATCAGGCGGAGCAGGAACTTTACAGCGCGAACCTGACCAACCCGCGGGCGAGCAACGCTTTCCAGAAAATGGCCGTGCTCAAGGCCCAGCGGAAACTCGCGGAGTCCGAGGAGAAAATGCGTGTCGTCAAAAAGTGGCGGCAGACTTTTGAAAACCGCGCCACACCCCTTTTGCGCCAGCTCGACCCGATGTTTTTCATCGTCGGCCAGCAGCTCCCGAAAGGCGTTTTCACCCTCGGCGAGCATATCAAGGCGCTCCAGGCCTACGCCGAAAAAGCACCCGCCGCCTCACCGCCGCCCGTGGAAACCACCGATCCGGGAGGTGCCCCGTGAGCATGACCGGCAGCAAGGGCCTGCTCACGCTGGCCACCCGCAACCTCCAGGCCCGCTGGGGTGAAACGCGCTATTCCTGGCGCGACCGCAAGGCCCAGGAGTTCGAGGAAATGTATCTCTCTGAATTGATGAACGGCGTGAACGCTGCCCTGCGCGTCATCGAAGAGCTCGACCACTTGCTAGAAAAAATCCATGCAGACTGCGACTGAATCCACCGACCTCCGCACGGTGCTGGGAGAACTCGGCCATTTGAAATCCGCCATCGCCTCAGTGACTGCGGATGAGGCGGCGCTTTTTAAAAAACAGGCGCAGGCGCTCGTCGCCGTGCGGCATGAAATGACACGGCGCGAGGAAGCCGACGCCGGAAAACTTAACCGCCGCCAGCAGGAAATCGCCGCCATCCAGAAGGACTCGGTCGCACGCGTCGAAGCGGAAACCGAAGCGCGGCAGGCGCGGGTTCACGAAGCCTATCACTCCAGCCGCACCGCTCTCGCCCAACGTCAGCAGGAAATGAAGGACCGCCGGATCGGCCAGGTCCAGGGTTCCATCATGCGCAACCGCCAGGCGCGCCAGCAGGAACTCGATGTGGCAAAGACCGCCCATCAGGAATTTCAACGACAACTCATCACCGACCGTGGCGTGCGGCGCGAGTTGCGCAAGTCCGTGCTCGCCGCCTTCCGTTCGTTTCGCCCGCTGGTGGCTGACAAGTTCGAGGGCACGCGCTTCAAGGTTCCCGCAGTCGATGCTCCTGCGACGGCGGAAGCGACGCGTGCGGAACTTTTGAAAACCCTCGACGAATCGCGCGCCGCCACCGCTGCCGCGCAAGCGCTGCCGCTCGCCCGGTTCTTTCGTTTCGTTCCGCTCACCGCCCTCGCTGCGGTCATCGGCGGCATGCATCTCTGGTATGCTCTGCGCCCCGGCGGCGGGGGACTGGCTGCTGCGATGCCGTCCTTCCTCATCGCGGAAGGGCTGCTGATAGGAATCTGGATCGTCGCACTGCTTCTCTCGCAGGCCACCATCCGCAGCGCTGCCACCTCGCTCGCCACCGCGCGGCTGTTGGAAAACGAAGCTGAAAAAAAATCCGCCGCCCGTCTCGCCGCAATGGAGGCGGAAATTCAGAGCGAGCACGTCCAGGAAGGCCGCGGCCTCAGCGAGACATTCCGCGAGTCCGATACGGATTGGAAAACGCGCCTTAGTGACGGCCAGCGCAAGCTCGACCGGCAGCTCGCCCGGATTCCGGCGCGTTTGGAAATACTCCACCAGCGCAAGCTCGCGAAAATCACCGCGGACTTCGATCACGCGCTCGCGCTCGCCCAGCAGGAAGCGGCGGGACTCGCGGAAGAAACCAACCTCGCGCGGTCAACCGCGAACGCCGAAGTCGAAAACCAGACGGACGCCGCCATCGGTGAACTGTCAGCGCCGTGGCAAAGCGGAGTAAGGCCGCTGTTTGAGAAACTGCATTCGCTCGACTGGACATCGCGTTCCCGCTTCCCCGAGTGGACGCCGGATTTCTGTGAGAACTGGACTCCACCCGGGCAATCGCCGGATGCGGTGCGGATCGGCTCCGTCAATGTCGACGCCGCGAAACTCGCGGGCGGGCTGCCGCATGATCCGCGTTTCGCGCTGGCGGAGTCCGGTAGGTTCAGCGTGCCGTTTTCACTCGGTTTTCCGGATCAGGCATCGTTGATGATCGAGAGCGACGGCAAAAGTGGCGATGCGGCGACGCAGGCGTTGAACGCGATCTCGCTGCGCTTGTTAGCCGCGCATCCGCCGGGCCGGGCGTCGTTCGTTTTCATCGATCCCATCGGCCTCGGCAAGGATTTCGCCGGACTGATGCACCTCGCCGATTACGAGGAAACCCTGATCACCAACAGCATCTGGACGCAGTCCACGCAGATCGAGGAACGTCTGGCGGAACTCAACGAACACATCGAGAAGGTCATCCAGATGTACCTCCGCAACGAGTATGCCACGATCGCGGAGTATAACGAACAGGCTGGCACCATCGCGGAAAAATATCGTTTCCTAGTCATCGCCGGATTCCCCGCCGGATTCAGTGACACATCGATGAAGCGGCTTCTATCCATTGCTTCCAGCGGTGCCCGCTGCGGCGTCTATCTGCTCATTCATCGCGACACGCGCCAACCGCTTCCCGATGCGGCGCTCAACGACGAACTCCAGCGCTCCTGCACCCGGCTCGTTCTGAAAGACGGCGTTTTTCATCTGGCGGGAGCGCCCGCCGGAGCGGATGTCGTGGCCATAGATGTCGCGCCGTCGGATGAGGATTCCACGACTTTGATTCACCGGATCGGCCGCTCCAGCATCGATTCGAACCGCGTGCAGGTTCCGTTCTCGCACATCGCTCCGGCGGCGGAGGATTATTGGAAATCCGAAACCAGCGAGGAACTGCGCGTGCCGGTCGGCCGGACCGGAGCCAAGAAACTCCAGATGCTCGCGATCGGAAAAGGCACCCGCCAGCACGTTCTCGTCGCCGGGAAAACGGGTTCGGGGAAATCCACGCTGTTTCACGTGATCATCACCAACCTCGCGCTTTATTGCAGCCCGGAGGAGGTCGAGTTCTATCTGGTCGATTTCAAGAAGGGTGTGGAGTTCAAGTGCTACGCCACGAAGCATCTGCCGCACGCGCGGGTGATCGCCATCGAAAGTGATAGGGAATTCGCGCTCAGCGTGCTCCAGCGGGTGGATGCCGAACTGAAACGCCGCGGCGAACTTTTCCGCAAGGCGGGCTCGCAGGATCTGGCAGGATACAAGCGCACGCCGGGCCACGAACCGTTGCCGCGGAGTTTGTTGCTGATCGATGAGTTTCAGGAATTCTTCACGGAAGATGACGCGGTGGCGCAGGAAGCTTCGCTGCTGTTGGACCGGATCGTCAGACAGGGCCGCGCGTTCGGGATTCATGTGATTCTTGGTTCGCAAACCCTTGGTGGGGCTTACACTCTGGCTCGCGCGACATTGGGGCAAATGGTCATCCGCATCGCGCTGCAATGCAACGAGACCGACGCCCATCTGATCATGGATGACGACAATCCCGCACCGCGCCTGCTCACGCGGCCGGGCGAGGGGATTTACAACGACCAGGCCGGAGCGCTCGCCGCTAACAGTCCGTTCCAGATCGTCTGGCTGCCGGAGGACGAGCGCGATGCCGTGCTGGACCAGGTCAACGCGCTGGCGACGAAGGGCGGGAAAATCCCGCAGACTCCGATCATTTTCGAAGGAAACGCTCCGGCCGACATCCGCGATCACGCGGAACTCCATGCCCTGCTGCGCAGCCATCCCACCACGCGTCCGGCGAAGGCCCGCGCCTGGCTCGGAGCGCCGAATTCGATCAAGGGGCCGACCGAAGCGCTGTTCCAACGCCAGAGCGGCAGTCACTTGTTAGCCGTCGGTCAGTCGGCGGAGCGGACGATGACGTTGCTCGCTGTGGGCCTTGTTTCGCTGGCCGCGCAATACCCGCCGGGTCAGGTGGAGTTTGTGGTGCTTGATCCCCACGCGAACGATGCCGGCGAAGGCGGGGTTTTCCAACGCCTCGCGAACATCCTGCCGCACCGCATCCGCGTCGGCGGTCCGGACGTGGTCGCGCCGCTGATGGCCGAGCTTTCCGCGGAACTCACGGCGCGCGGTCCGAAGCTGGGCAAGGACGCAGCGGAGGTTTTCCTCATCGTGCACGATCTCCAACGCTTCAAGTCCTTGAGGCCCGACGACGAGTTCCGCTTCTCGATGGACGACGACGCCTCTGCCGGAACCAGTCCTTCCCAAGCGTTTGCCAATCTGTTGGACGAAGGCGGCCCGGTGGGCATGCACGTCATCGCGGCGACCGATACGTGGAACAACGTCAGCCGCTGGATTCCGCGCAAGCTGATGGCGGAATTCGAAATGCGCGTGCTCTTCCAAATGAGCGCCAATGATTCCTCGAATCTCATCGATTCTCCTGCCGCCACCTCACTCGGCCTGCACCGCGCGCTGTTCCACAACGAGCACTTCGCCACCTTGGAAACCTTCCGGCCGTATGCGATGCCTGACGATGCGTGGTTCGAGGAAATCGCCGCTTTGTTCCCCGTGAATGCCCGTTAGGCCGCGCTGGCCGGGGCTTGGATAAGCAGGCAGTCTTCGAGGAAGGGCTGGAGCGGATGGAGCAGGGCGGAGCCTTCCTTTTGAAACTGCTCGCGGAAGCGGTCCTCAATGCGGCGCAGCGAGAATTCCAGATCGGCGATGACGAGTTCGTTCGGCTGGCCGCGGACGACGGCGACGAGGGTGACGAATTTCCCTTCGCGGGAAATGGCGTTGCGTTTGTCCGGTAGATCGAAGGCGGTGCGGATTTTCCCATCTTCGTCGCGCAGTTGCAGGGCGATGCGTTGCACGGTGCTGCCGATGCGCTTGGCGGAGGAATGGCGTGCGGGATCGCAACTGGCGAAGGAAACGAGCGCGAGGCTGGCGGCATCGACGAGGAAAACCTCCTCCACCTGGAAGCGGTGGGTTTTCTCAAACAGGATGTCTTCGTAGGTACGGCTGGTGAAAAGGGCCTGGAGGTGCCAGATGAAGCGGTCGAACGCACCGGGTGCGTGGAACGGGCGCGAAGCGGGAGAATACTCGGCGAGGGCGCGGCGGATGGTGGCGCGCAGCATCGGCTCGAGGTAGGTGTCCATGCCGTTTTCCTTGGCATAAACGGCTTTGCGGACGGCGTCCTCGACGATGGGGCCGAACGCTTCGCGGAGATCGTCGTCGGTGAAATCGGGTTCGTTTGAAACGACTGTTTTCTCCGCGACGAAAGGCGTAACCGGCGTGATTTCAACGGTTGGCTTTACCGGCAGCGGACCGACCGGGGCTGGGCTGGCGGTCGGCGAAGGCAGGACCGAAAGTGGCGAGGGCCACGAGGTGGGAAACGCCGGTGCGGCGGGTGCCGGTCCGCTGGGGCATGCAGGAAGCGGGCTAGGTGCCGAGCGTGGCATTTGCATTTCCTGCGGAGACGGAAATGGCAGAGTGTTCCACGATTTCGGCAGATGGCCGTGGGTGGGGATTCCCGGATTCTGGCTGGGAAGTGGGGAGAGAACGTCGGTCATCAGCGTGTGGCGAAGCCGGGGCCGGTGGTTGAAGGGGAGGCGCACTCGGCAAGGGCGCGGGCGGCGGTGGCGATGCGGCTGAAGCGTTCTTCAATCGCGTCGCGGTCCATCATGCTGCTTTGGAGGCGCGTGATCTGGGATTCGGTGCTTTCCCAGAGCGTGGCCACCTCGCCGCGCAACTGGTTGGCGATGCGTTGGTCGCGGTCGTTCAACTGGCCGTGGAACGAGGTCTGCCAGTCGGCGAGCCAGGTGCCGATCTTGCGTTCGAGTTGGTTGATCGCCGGTGGAGTGGCCTCGCTGGATTTCATCGCCGCGACCTGCTGGATCTGGGCGGCGAGGCGCTGGGTTTCCTCACGATATTGGAAAAGGCGCTGCTCGGTCACTTCCCGCGTGGAATCGACGAGGCGGTTGACGTTTTCCTGAAGCGCTTCCAGCCGGGCTTCGCTGGCAAAGAGCCGGTCCTCCACGTGAGGGGACGTGGCAAAAGGCACACCTCCGGTGGTTTCGAGGCGTGAGACACGTTGCTCAAGGCGTTCGAGATGGCGTCCGACGATGATTTCGCGGATCCTTTCGACAGCCTGAGAAGGGTTGAGGGGGGATTGGGTGGTTGACATGCTCGTTCCGTGGGGGGAGTCGGCGACGGGTGAGATCGCGGACACGGTTGAGTGAGGTGAGGGCGGAACGATAGGACAGCCCGGTGGGAAATGTAAATAACATCCACGATCCTTCGGTTTTGGCGATGGTTCGAATGTCTGTAGGAAACTTTTTAAAACTGATAATCAGGCCATTGTGAAAAAAGCGAATCGGTGAAAGACAGCGGGCGGGGAATGAGGTAAAGAGTTCTTAATGTCTGAGGACGAGGAAGAAAAAGACGAGGGACGCGAGGCGATTTTAGGCCATGCTTATGCCAAAACCCGCAAGAGCCTGATCGCCCGGCTGGACAATTGGGAGGACCAGCGGACGTGGGATGAATTCTATCAAACCTACTGGCGGCTGATCTACTCGGTGGCCGTGAAAGCCGGTCTGCGCCAGGACGAGGCTTTCGACTGCGTGCAGGAAACGATCCTTTCCATCGCCAAGCAGAGTAAAAAGAAGCTCTACGACCCCGAGCAGGGTTCCTTCAAAACCTGGCTGATGAACATGACGCGCTGGCGCATCAACGACCAATTCCGCAAGCGGAAGAAGGACACGGCGATGATGGCCGGCGAGTGGGAAAATGATCGGAAAACGGCGGTGATCGACCGCGTGGAGGACCCGAACGGCGATGTCCTTTCCCGCCTTTGGAATGTGGAGTGGAAAAAAAACGTGGCCGACGCCGCTCTTTCCCGGGTGAAGGCCCAGGTTTCCCCGAAGCAATATCAGATTTTCGACTGCTATGTGATCAAACAATGGGACGCCAAGCGCGTACAGGACCAGTTGAACGTCAGCATGGCGCAGGTTTATTTGGCGAAACACCGCGTGGGTGCGGTCTTGAAACGGGAACTCGCCAAACTCGAAGACGAAGACGATGCCGATTAAGATCCGCCCGAATCCAGTTGTCCCCGACCACGAGGTTCTGCGAAAAATCGGCGGCGGGGCATATGGAGAAGTGTGGTTGGCGCGCGGAGTGACGGGTGCCTTGCGGGCGGTGAAAGTCGTCTGGCGGGAGGATTTTGAGGACGAGCGAGGGTTCGAGCGGGAGTTCGAGGGGATTTTGAAATTCGAGCCAATGTCGCGGGATCACCCGGCGTTGGTGAACATCCTGCACGTCGGCCGCAGCCCGGACGGGATTTCATTTTATTACTACGTGATGGAGCTGGGCGACGATCTCACGTCGGGCCAGGACATCAATCCCATCGAATACCAACCACGCACCCTGAGGGCGGACAACCATCAGGCGACGGGCGTGCAGTGGGACACCAACGAGTGCATCGATGTCGGGCTCCGGCTGTCGGAAGCGCTGGACCACCTTCATGAGCGGGGCCTCGCGCACCGCGATGTGAAGCCGTCGAACGTGATTTTTGTCAATGGCCGTGCGAAACTCGCGGACATCGGTCTGGTGGCCACCCGCGGCCAGCGGACCTTCGTCGGCACCGAGGGATTTGTGCCGCCGGAGGGGCCGGGCTCGGCGCAGGCGGACGTGTACAGCCTCGGAAAGGTTTTGTATGAAATCGCGACGGGGAAGGACCGGCTGTCGTTTCCCGAGCTGCCGGAAGAGATGCCGACGGGTGTCGACAAGAAGCGCTGGCTGGAGCTCAACAAGATCATCTGCGACATTTGCGAACCGCGCATTTCCAAACGGAAGATTTCCACCGCCGCCGATCTGGCGGACGTGCTCCGCCGCCTGCAGCGGGGAAAACGCCGCCGTCAGAGCGGGCTGGCCGTGTGGGTGACCACGCTCATTCTGGCAGGTTTCATCGGCTGGACCGGCTGGGCGATGCTCAAGGACAGCGAGTGGGTGACGATGTGGGAAACTCCGCCACCGGAAGAACCGTTGCCGACACCGATGGGGATGTTGCGGGTGGTCAGCGCGCCGGAAGGAGCCGAAGTCACCGATGCTGACGACAACCACGTCGGCTACACGAACACGCCGATCCTAACTGCCAAGGTGGGCGAGGACTTCCATTACACCATCCGCAAGAAAGGCTTCCGCGAGCTGCGCCTCGAAGGAAAAGTGCCGGCTTCCTCAGTGAACGAGCCGCTGGTGATTTCAGGAACACTGGAGAACTTCACCCCGCCATTTGTCGGTGAGCCGTGGAACGATCATTTTGGAAATACCTATCAGCCGGTGGGGGACGAGCACGTGAGTTCCGGCTACATGCCGAAGTGGGTCTGGTCGCAGTATCTGAAAGCCATCAAACGGCCGCCCGAAACCCTCGAATCGGTGAAATTTTCCCGCAACGGGACGGAGTCGGAAATCGCCCTGGTCTCCGCCGATGACGCGAACGCCTTCTGCGGCTGGTTCCGCAACGGAGGAAACCGCGCGGGCTATCTGACAGAGGATCACGAGGTGTTCGCCACGCGCGAGACATCGTTCGACAACCCCGGTCTCAACGAGCGCGCCCGACAGAATGACCTGAAGCCGTTCCGCGTGATGGTCCGCCAGATCAATTACGGGGCGATCAATCTCACCAGCAATCCACCTGGAGCCGACGTCTATCTGAACAATACGTCCGTCGGAAACACCAGTGGCGCGCTGCTGATCCCCAAGGTGAAACCGGGGAAAGTGGACCTGATGTTCGTTCTCGAAGGCTACAAACCGCTGTCCAAACAGATCACCGTGAAGGAAGGCGGGACCTTCGCGGAAAACGTGACGCTTGAGAAAAGCCAGGGCGTGGTTTTCGGGAAACCTTGGGAAAACGGCATTCACATGCGTTTCGTACCCGTCGGCCCGGACCTGATGGCGTCTATCTGGGAGACCCGGGTGTGCGATTACGATCTCTTCGTCAAGGAAACCGGGCACAAGCCCGCGCGCCGTCCGGATTATCCGCAGACTCCTGATCATCCGGTCGTCCACGTGACCCGCGAGGACGCGCAGGAGTTCTGCAAATGGCTGACCGCGCGCGAGATCAAACAGGAGCGCATCGCGGACAAGACCCACGTCTACCGGCTGCCGACCGATCTCGAATGGAGCATGATGGCCGGTCTTCAGGAAGAGGAGGGCATCAGCCCCGGCTGGCGGGATGCCCGCAAGGAGCGTGTTTATCCGTGGGGGGGCAGTTGGCCTGAGCAAGGGGCCGCGGTTGTCGGAAATTTCGCGGACGTGACCACCTCGCGGATTCCCGGAATTCCCAGCGAGCAGACGATTCCCGATTACGACGACGGTTACGCCTACGCGGCTCCGGTCGGCAAATTCAAGCCGAACACCTACGGCCTCTACGACCTCAGCGGCAACGTCCAGGAATGGGTGGGCGACGAATATTCCAAACTGGGAACCAACGTGCTCGGCGTCCTTCGCGGCGGCGGCTGGAACACCTATCAAAGGGAAAATCTCTACACCGGCTCGCGCAACGCGGTGCCGCCGACGTTCCAGGACTGGATCTACGGATTCCGTATCGTGCTTGCAAAGGTGCCGCCGAAAGCCGAATGAGGCGTCGCCCCCCGGCTCGCTTCAAAACACAACGATCATGGTTGAAATCAAACTCTCCTACGAAGGCGAACTGCACTGCAGCGCCGTCCACACGCCCTCCGGAAACGTCCTCGTCACTGATGCGCCGGTAGATAACAACGGCCGCGGCCAGGCGTTTTCCCCGACGGATCTGCTTGCCACCGCGCTCGGCTCGTGCATGGCCACGGTCGTCGGCATCGTCGCAAAAAGGAAGGAAATCGCCGTCGAAGGCATGGCAGTGACCGTCCGCAAGTTCATGTCGGACGACCAGCCGCGCCGGGTGAAACGCCTGGAACTCGACCTCGTCATGCCGCTCCCTGAGTCACATCCGGACCGCAAGCTGCTCGAAAGCGCCGCCCGCGGTTGCCCGGTGCACCACAGCATCCACCCCGATATCGAAGTCGTGATGAACTGGATCTGGCAGGAGGGCTGAGTCAGGGAGCGTAAACTTCCAGCTCCGAGAGGAAGGCGAAATTGGCGCCATATTCATCCTGCGCCGGATGCTGGTCGATGAAAGTGGCCCGCACGAAGCGGGCTTTCACCGGTTCGAACCTTGCCATCGCTCCCTCCGCCGTTTTCGGAGGAAACGAATGGCGGCCGACTTCGGTGAACGTGTTCCCGTCCTCGCTGATGGAGATTGCGACGGTTTTGGTAGCCCCGATGTCCGGCGTGCCGTAATTCACTAGATGGATGGTCTGCGCCTTCCCGAGGTCCACGGTGACGAATTTCGGGAAAGCCTCGCTCTCGTCGGTGGCGTAGCAGCCGGGTGCGCTGTTGCTCCATACGCCGTCGGTCAGTCCGCCGTCCCAGCCATGGCTGTTGGGGTGGCTTGATAGAATCGGTTTTCCACCGGACACCTTGCGGCCGAGGGTGGGATCGGACGGCCAATGGGTGTTGAAGGCGGCGGCGGGCAGGCCTTCCTTGTTGATGAGATTCGGCTCGGCGATCTGCGACCAAGCGAAACGCGCGCGGTCAGGCAGGGCCACCGCTTGGGTGGAAAGCATGAGGGTTTTGCCATCTTGGGAAATTTCCGCATTGGCCGGTTGCCATCCGCCATTGACACCTGCGATTTCAAAAAGGGTGGGGGGCTTGCCGTCGCGCGTGACCAGGCCTCCGCCGGTGTGGTCGAAGTGGATCTCGATGCCGGAGCGGGTGACCCTGTAGCTGGAAAACAACGGGCCGGATTTAACGAGGTCCTTTTTCCCGTAGGTGTCGGCAAGGGCCCACAGCGCAAGCCTGCGGGCGACTTCGGCTTTTTGATTCGGGTGGATGTCCTTCACGTTGCCGATGTCATTGATCACCGCCATGCCGGTGTGTGGGATTTTCAGCGCTTCCTGTTGGGCCCACCAGATGCCGGGGAGGTCGGTCTTGCGGTTGTCGCCGTAATTGTAGGGAGCGAGTTGCACGAAGAGGAAGGGTGCGTCGGCTGCACGGAATTGTTTCCGCCAGCCGGCGATGAGTGCCTGCATTTTCGTGGTGTAGAGCATGCCCTCGCCGTTGTTGGACTCGCCCTGATACCAGATGAAACCACGCAGCGCGAAGGGCACCAGCGGGTGGATCATCGCCTGATAGGTGCCAGCTTCCTCGGTGTGGCCGAGTTTGAGCTTGGGTGGCTCGCCAGGCATTTCGGGTGCGGGCTTTCCGGCGTCGAGAGCTTTTTCCGCCAGCTTCGACCAATCGCCGACGGCGGTGACATACTTGCGGTAGGCGCGGTCGTATTCGGGGAAACCTGGGCTTTTTGAAATCCGATTCGCCCGAAGTTGGGCGAAATCTTCGATGCCTTCCAGTCCCTCCTCGGCCCACCATGGCTCGATCCGCGATCCGCCCCACGAGCTATGAATCATGCCGACAGGCACTCCGAGGTCTTCCGTCAGCTTTTTCCCGAAAAAATACGCGACCGCAGAAAACCCCTTCGCCGTATCCGGAGTGGCGGGCACCCATTTTGCGTCCACCGTTTCCTGCCGGACGTTGTTGAGAACCCGCGGGACGTCAAACAAACGGAGCAGGGGAACTGGCGAAGCAGCCATTTCCTGATCCTCCTTGCAGGTCTGGTTCACGGCGAACTGCATGTTTGACTGGCCGCTGCCGATCCAAACCTCGCCGACCAGCAAATCCTTCACTTCCAAGGGGGATTCTCCTTCCTCGGCGGCGGTCAAAATCCGCCCTTCTGCGCTGGCGGGCATGGCGTCGAGAGTCAGTTGCCAGCGTCCGGCTGGATCGGAAGTCGCCGATTTTTTCTGCCCTGCGAAGCTGACGGTGACCTGTTTGCCAGCGTCCGCGTGCCCCCAGACCGGCACCGGTTTTTCCCTCTGGAGCACCGCGTGGTCCTGAAACAGGGGAGCCAACGTTACTTTCGCGGACAAGGGTTCGACTACCAAAAGCAGCGCGAGCCACCGGAATCTGGTTTTTGACATGACCCATCCATACTCGGACTCCGCTGTGGGTCTAGCGAATCATCCGGAGAAAATTCCCAAACGATGGCAAAGAATCCGCGGCATCGACCAAAAAAAAGTTGCGTTTCCGGTGGTTTGCCCCCATTTTTTCGGCGAAACCTCATAATATGAGGTAATTAACTAAGGATTATGCTTCCCGAGCACGCCCCATTCACGTCTGACCAACGCCGCGCGTTGGATTCGCTCCTCGCTGGCCTCGATCCCGTGCAACGCGGTTGGCTCAGTGGTTTTCTTGCAGCCGGTGGTGCTCCTGCGCCTGTGGCTGCCGCCGCACCGGTTTCCGCAGGGAAATTGGTCGTGCTCTATGGGACCGAGTCCGGAAATTCCGAATCCTTAGCGGATCGCACGGTAAAAGAGGCGAAGAAGCGCGGTTTCCAAGCGGTCATGAAAAACATGTCCGATATTTCGCCTGCCGATCTGGCAAAGGCCTCGAGCCTGCTCGTGATCATCTCGACCTGGGGCGACGGCGAACCGCCGGAAACAGCCACCGCGTTTTACAAGGAATTCATGAGCGCTGATCTGGCGCTTTCCGGCGTCCGCTATTCGGTTTTGGCGCTGGGGGACACCTCCTACGAAAAGTTTTGTCAGACCGGCAAGGATATCGATTCCCGTCTTGAGTTGCTCGGTGCCGCCCGCGTTTCCGCCCGTCAGGACTGCGACGTGGACTATGAGGAAAACTACGTTTCGTGGCTCGACAGCAGCCTGAAGGCGCTCGCTCCCGCATCCGCTGCTCCGGTCGCATTCGTCGCCCCAACTGCGGCGGCACCTGCTGTCGAGTATGGAAAGAAGAATCCGTTCCCGGCGGAAACGATCGATACCGTCGTTCTCAATGGGGAAGGCTCATCCAAGGAAACGCTGCATTTGGAATTTTCCCTCGCAGGTTCCGGGCTTTCCTACGAACCGGGCGACGCCCTCGCGGTGCTTCCTGTCAATGCACCGGATGTCGTGAAAGCGATCATCCAAGCCGCCAAGCTTACCGGCAACGAGGAAATCGAAGTGAAGAACGTCGGCCGCAAGGTGCTCGCCGATGCGCTGCGCGAAGACTACGACATCACCGCGATTTCCCGTGCGGTTCTCACGAAACTCGCCGAAGCGCTCAATTCCACGGTGCTGCGCGGCTTGCTGGCCGAGGATGCGAAGGAACGCCTCAAGGAATACACTGCCGGCCGCGAGATCATCGATGCGATTGTCGACTTCGCTCCTAACGGCTTATCCGCAGAAGCCCTCACCGGCATCTTCCGCAAGCTGCCGCCGCGGCTTTATTCGATCGCTTCCAGCCCGCTGGCACACACCGACGAGGTGCATCTCACCGTGGCCGCCGTCCGCTACGAAACCCACGGCCGCCAGCGCAAGGGCGTTTGCTCGACCTATCTCGCGGACCTCGTGAAATCGGGCGATCCTGTGCAGATTTTCGTCCAGCCGAACAAGAATTTCCGTCTTCCCGCCGACAATGCCACCCCGATCATCATGGTCGGCCCCGGCACCGGTGTCGCGCCGTTCCGCGCGTTCGTCGAGCACCGCGCCGCAGCCGGTGGCGGCGGAAAGAACTGGCTGATCTTCGGCGACCAGCATTATACCTACGACTTTCTCTATCAGCTTGAATGGCAGGATTTCCTCAAGGACGGAGCGCTCACCCGCCTCGACGTTGCTTTCTCCCGCGACCAGCCTGAGAAGGTCTATGTCCAGGACCGCATGATCGAGCAGGCGAAGGATCTCTATCAATGGCTGGAGGAGGGCGCCCACTTCTACGTCTGCGGCGATGCCAACCGGATGGCCAACGACGTGCATCAGGCGCTGTTGTCCGTCGTGGAAACCCAGGCGGGCATCTCCCGCGAAGCCGCCGAGGCCTACGTCGAGCACCTCAAGAAGACCAAACGCTATCAACGCGACGTTTACTAATTTCCCACTTTCAAATTTCCATCATCATGAGTGACAAGAAACTCTCAGCCAACGAATACATCAAGACCCGCAGCAACTACCTGCGCGGCACCATCGCCGAAGGACTCTCCGATCTTTCCACCGGCGGTATGGTCGAGGATGACCAGCAGCTCCTGAAATTTCACGGCACCTACCAGCAGGACGACCGCGACCTCCGCGCGAACCGCCGCAAGCACAAGCTGGAGAAGGCGTATTCGTTCATGATCCGCATCCGCGTGCCCGGCGGCGTGGCTACCCCGCACCAGTGGTTGGAGACGGACCGTCTCGCGACCCAGTTTGCGAACGGCACGATCAAGCTCACCACCCGCCAGGCGTTCCAGTTCCACGGCATCATCAAGACCAACCTGAAGCGCACGATCAAGGAGATCAACCAGTGCGCCATGGACACCATCGCCGCCTGCGGTGACGTGAACCGGAACGTGATGTGCAATCCGAATCCCTATCTTTCCGGCATCCATGCGCAGGCACTGAAAGCGGCGGAGGAAATTTCCGCCCACCTCACTCCGCAGACGCGCGCCTATCATGAGATCTGGCTGGACGGCGAGAAAATCGAATCGAGCGAGGAAGAAATCGAGCCGATCTACGGCAAGACCTATCTGCCGCGGAAATTCAAGATCACCATCGCCGTGCCGCCGTCGAACGACGTCGATATCTACGCGAACTGCCTATCCTTCATCGCCATCGTCGAGGGCGGAAAACTCGTCGGCTACAACGTCGCCGTCGGCGGCGGCATGGGGTCGACCCACGGCAACGAAGCCACCTATCCACGCATCGCGGATGTGATCGGTTTCTGCACTCCGGAGCAGGTCGTGGATGTCGCGGAAAAGGTCGTGCTCGTGCAGCGGGATTTCGGCGACCGGACCGATAGAAAGCACTCGCGTTTCAAATACACCGTGGACGACCACGGCCCGGACTGGATCCTTGCCAAGCTCAACGAGTATCTCGGTTATGATCTCGGCCCCGTGCGCGACTTCAAGTTCGACGACAACGGCGACCGCTACGGCTGGACCGAGGACACCAATGGCAACTCGCATCTCACGCTTTACATCGCCGGTGGCCGCGTGCTCGACACGCCGTCCTATCCGATGCGCACCGGTCTTCGTGAGATCGCGAAAATCCACGACGGCGACTTCCGCCTCACCGCGAACCAGAACCTGATCATCGCCAATGTCTCGCAGGCCAAGCGTCTGGAAATCGAGGCTCTGCTGGAAAAATACGGCATTCAGGACAGTCACCTGAAGAGCGCCCTGCGTCTCAATTCGATGTCCTGCGTCGCCCTGCCCACCTGCGGACTCGCCCTCGCCGAAGCCGAGCGTTATCTCCCTGAACTGGTCACGGAACTCGAGGAATCGCTTGAAGAAAACGGCTTGCGCCACGACGCGATCACCATCCGTATGACCGGTTGCCCTAACGGCTGCGCCCGCCCGTTCATTGCCGAGATCGGCTTTGTCGGCCGCGGACCGGACCGCTACAACGTCTACCTCGGCGGTGGATTCGCCGGCCAGCGGCTGTCGAAACTCTATCGGGAGGACGTCGCCGCCGCGGATATCAAGCCGCTGCTCGCTCCCATTTTCCGCCACTATGCCAAGGCGCGGATCGATGGCGAACGTTTCGGGGATTTCTGTATTCGGACCGGGTATGTGAACGCCACCGTTCAAGGCCCGGACTTCCACAAGAATCTGAAACCTGAGGCGCACGTCGCCGTTTAACCAACTCTCCAACTCCCGCTCCGTCATGGAAGCACTCAATTTCGAAATACCATCCGTGATTTCCCACGACATTGATCCAGAAGGACTCTCTGCCGCCCTAGCACCCTTGCGTGCGGG
>JBDSNC010000063.1:0-5623 GCA_039915545.1 Luteolibacter sp. | reverse complement strand
CCTCGCCAGCGGCGGGCGGGGCGGGGATGTGTATATGGTTACCAACCTGAACGACTCCGGCTCCGGTTCGCTGCGTGACGCCGTGACCAACCGGGACGCAAGCGTTCCGAGAACCGTCGTTTTCGCTGTCTCGGGCACGATCTATCTTAGCTCCACCTTGCGCATCACCAAGGGCAACCTCACCATCGCCGGGCAGACGGCTCCTGGTGACGGGATCTGCCTCGCCACGTATCCCATCGATCCCAGCAACTCGTCAAACGTCGTCATCCGCTTCCTCCGCTCGCGGTTGGGCGACGGGGCCGCTGTGGAAAACGATGCCTTTTCCTGCCGCTATGCGACCGATGTGATCGTCGATCACTGTTCTTTTTCCTGGTCCATCGACGAAGCCGCAACGGCCTACGACAACACCCGCTTCACCATGCAGTGGTGCTTTGTCACCGAGAGTCTGCGGGACTCGGTTCACGATAAGGGCGCGCACGGTTATGGCGGCATCTGGGGCGGCCTCGGCGCGACGTTCCATCACAACCTGCTCGCGCACCACGACAGCCGGAACTCGCGCTTCTGCGGCGCGCGTTTCCACGGCACCGATGGCGAATATTGCGACATGCGGAACAACGTGATCTACAACTGGAAAGGAAACACGACCTACGGCGGCGAACCCACCGACACCGGTATTCCTTCCCATCAGAACCTGATCAACAACTACTACAAAACCGGCCCCGCCACCGGAACCGGCAGCATCCGCTATCGGGTGCTCAATCCCAGCGCCAACGCAAACTCGCTTTCCGCTCCGTATGGGCTGTTCCACGTCTCCGGGAATTACACGACTGCGAGTTCAACCGTCTCCGCTGACAACTGGGCGGGGGGAGTGCAGGGGCCGACCAGCGCCCAACTCACCGCCATGCGGGTCAATACCCCGTTCGATGTGGCTCCGGTGATCACCCAGACCGCCATCGGTGCCTATCCGCTGGTCCTGGCCTATTCCGGCTGCCGCGTGCCGGTCCGCGATTCCATCGATACCCGGATTGCCAACGAAGTCACCAACGGCACCGTCACCTACTACGGCAGCAAGAACAACTACCCGGGCATCATCGACTCCCAAACCGATGTCGGCGGTTATCCCGTTCTCGCCTCCACTCCCGCACCCGCCGATGGCGATTCCGACGGGATGCCGGACGCATGGGAAATTGACCACGGCCTGAATCCTGCCAGCGCGGCCGACCGCAATGCCACCAACGCGGACGGCTATACGAACTTGGAGCTCTATCTGAATGGACTGGTCACCGCCGCCTTTCCCATCCCGCAGATCGGCACCCAGCCCGTGTCGCAATCGGTGAGCTTCGGCGCGGGTTTCAGTCTATCCGTAGCCGCCACGGGGCCGGACAGCCTTTTCTATCAGTGGTTTCTGCGAAACAACCCCATCAGCGGAGCCACCGCCAGCAGCTATTCGGTCGTCTCTTCCACCACCACGGACAGCGGCGGCTACAGTGTGCTTGTTTCCAACGGTTACGGTGGGACCCGCTCATCGACAGCATCCGTCGTGATCATCTCACAGCCGGCAATCATCACCGACGAGCCCGACACGTTTTCGATTGAGGCCGGCCAGGCGGCGGCGCTGCTGGTCGCCGCGTCCGGTACGCCGCCTCTCGCTTATCAATGGTATCGCGGGGACAGGCCCATCCCCGGCGCGACGGCAGCCATGCTTGATTTGGGAGATGTCGCTTTTGATGAGGCCGGACCCTATCATGTGGTCGTGAGCAACACTTATGGCAGTGACACATCGGCCACCGCATGGGTCACCGTGACCCTCACCGAACTGACGGGACAGTTTTCCACCAATTTCGGCGCGGACACAATCCATGCGGCTTCCCCGGTCGTCAGCCCGACGGCGACGAACTGGTATGTCATGTCGTCCAAAGACGCCACCACGACCGGCATCGGCGATGATCCGGCGACTTCGGGCATCGTTGATCCGCGCCTTAATCTCACCATGCCGAAGACCAGTTCGGGCATCATCGATATCGGCGCGAAGTTCTCCACCAGTCCGGTCACTTTGGAAATCGGCAGGGCGCTGCGTTTGCGCGCTGTGGTCAACACCAGCAACATCCGCTCGCTTGGGATCGGGCTGTTTAAATCCGGCGGCACCCTCCCTTACACCGGGATGATCAACTCCAAGCTCTCCAACACCCTGACCGACTTCGTCACCGGCGGCACCCGGAATTGGGACGGTTACCGGTTCAACCTGGATTCCGCCTCCGGCAGTGGCAGCCTCGCCATCGAACGACGCACCGCTCAAACGGGCACATTCAACTCATCGCAGGCACTCATCGCGCCCGGAACCAGTTCGTCCGCGCCCACCGTCCAGGCTCTCGGCTCATCATCCTTACCGGGTTTCACTTGGACGGACAATGCCACCTGCACCCTGACGCTCAGTCTCAAACGCAACGCCACCGATGCGTATGAACTCACCGCCACCGTTCACGCGGGTACTGACACTGCGGCACCCGCGTTAGGGAGTGCCACCACCACGACCACGGGGCTTGCGGGCGAATTCGATGCCCTGGCGATCGGCTACCGCAACCGTGACAATCTCACGGTTTCCCGCGTCCGGATCACCCAGGTGATCGTGGAGAAAACCTCCACCGCCGCGGCGATCACCAATCCTTACGAGGCCTTCCTTTTCAATAACGGCTTGGATCCGGTAACAGACGGGCCTCCCGGCGTGGATTCCGACTCCGACGGCGTTGCAAATCCGTTCGAATTCATCCTCGGTGGAAATCCCACGATTGCTAACACATCTATCCTGCCGTCACTCACCTCCGATGCGGGGTGCCGTTTCCGTTTCCTGCGCCATCTTGATACTTCGTCCGCATTCAATCTCGCGGTCGAAAGCTCGGCCGAGCTGCTGGCCTGGCAGCCGTTGGCGAACGGCGTGGGCGGTGTCACCATCACCGCGGCTCCTTTTACCGCCACCCACGAGCAGGTCGAGGTAAGTCTGCCGGATCCGCCAGCCGCAGTGCGGTTCCTGCGCCTATTAGTGAAGCCCAAGCCGTGAAGCTCCTTGCATCCACCCTCGCCGCGTTTTCCGGACTGCTGCCAGCCGCAGCCGTCGCCGCGCCACATCCGGCCGTCGTCAGCGCCGTGCTGATCAATGAGAACGCTGCCTATCCGGAATGCCACGCCTCGACCATTGCTGAGACCGCGCCGGGCAAACTCGCCGCGGCGTGGTTCGGCGGAACGAAGGAGCGCAATCCCGACGTCTGCATTTACCTCGCTCATTTTGAAAACGGCCGCTGGTCGCCGGGCGTGGAGGTTGCTAACGGAGTGCAGGCCGATGGCATGCGCCTGCCGACGTGGAACCCCGTGCTTTTCGCGCCGAAGGGAGCGCCACTCCATCTTTTTTACAAGATCGGACCGTCGCCGTCGGAGTGGTGGGGGATGCTCGTGACTTCCGGCGACGGAGGCAAAACCTGGAGCGCGCCGCGCCGCCTGCCCGACGGCATTCTCGGGCCTATCAAGAACAAACCGGTCGTTCTGGCAGACGGCAGTTGGCTTTCGCCCAGCAGCAGCGAGGGCAACCAGGACGGCTGGCTTGTCCATTTCGAGCGCTCGCAGGATGCCGGACAAACCTGGGAAAAAACGGGCCCGGTGAAAAAGGGGCCCGCCTTCGATGCCATCCAGCCGAGCATCCTCTTCCACAAGGATGGTCGTTTGCAGGCACTCTGCCGAACGAAGCAGGGCGTCGTCGCGCAGACGTGGTCGAAGGACGGAGGCAGATCGTGGAGTCCGCTCACCGCCACCTTGCTGCCGAATCCGAACTCGGGCACGGACGCCATCACGCTGGCCGACGGGCGCGAGTTGATCGTTTACAACCATTCCGCACATCGTCCCGCCGAGGCCAAGGGCGACCGCTGGCCACTCGACGTCGCGGTATCGGATGACGGTCTCGATTGGCACCGGGTGGTCACTCTCGAAACCGAACCCTGCAAAAACGGCTACGCCTATCCGGCCGTCATCCAGGCGGCTGATGGGAAAATCCACATCACCTACACCGTGAACCGCCAGGCCATCAAACACCTCGTGCTCGATCCCGTGAAGCTATGAGTCACCGTCGCAGCGGCTGCCTAGATCACGCCGTTCGCGCAATTGCACTCACCTTCGCCTTTGAGGGCGTTGATGAGGTTGGTCAGGGATTTCATGGCCTGACGCGGGACACTTTCAAAGGTGCGCGATCCGACGTGTGGGGTGATGATGACCTTGGGGTGGTGGAGCAGCGGGTGATCGGCTGGAGGGGGTTCCTCGTCGAGCACGTCGGCAGCGTAACCGGCGAGTTTTCCGGAATCCAGCGCGGCGATGATGGCAGCCTGATCGATGAGTTCGCCGCGGCCGGTGTTGAGGACCCAGGAGCCGTCGGGCATGAGGGCGAGGCGTTCGGCGTTGACGCAGTGGAGTGTCTCCGCGTTGAGCTTGGTGTGCGGGCTGATGATGTCGACGGCGGCGAAGAGCGAATCGAGCGAGTCGTGGCGGATGATGTTGAATTCCGCTGCGATGTCCTCGGGCCAGTAGTTGCCGTAAGCGTGGACTTCCATGCCGAAGGCACGGGCGCGGCGGGCGACTTCCTGGCCGATGCGGCCGAGACCGATGAGGCCGATACGTTTCTCAAACAACTCGCTGCCGGTCTTGCGGTCCCAGCGTCCGGCGCGGGTGCCGTCGATGGCGTAGGGGAAGTTTTTCGCCATCGCTAACAAAAGCAGGAATGTGTGTTCGGCGACGGTGTCGTGGTTGACGCCGGGGGTGAAAAGCACGGGGACCTTGAGCTCCTTGGTGGCCGGGATGTCGATCTTGTCGAGACCGATGCCGTATTTGGAAATGACCTTGAGGCGTGGTAGGGATTTCTCGATGACGGCGCGGGTGATTCCGTCATCGCCGCAGAGGAATGCGTCAAATTCACCGGCGAGTTCCAGCATGCGGGCCTCGGAAAGCGGGCCGCGTTCGCGCACGATTTCCCAGCCTTGGGATTCCATCAGGGCGTGGTGCGGGCCGGGAGTGTCTTGATAGGAGCAGGTGGTGAGGAGGATGCGCATGGAGTTGGTAGGTGGTGGTGAATTTCAGCAAACCGAGCGGGCGTTGCAATCCCGCAAACGGACTAATGCATCTGGTTTTCGGCAAAAAGGATCAGGTGTGCGGCTTGGTTGGCCGGACGGATTCGATTGGATCGGCTTTTGCCCGTTCCTGCCCGGCATTTTCCCGCAAGTTTCCGGCATGGATTCCGGGAGAACTCAAAAACCGATCACGACCAGCCCGGGGACGCGTTCGAACTCATCCTTGTTGTTGGTCACCACTGGCATGTTCAGGGCCCTTGCGGTGGCTGCGATCCACATGTCGTTTGCCCCGATCAGACGGCCATCGGTAGCGAGGCTCCGATAGATTTCCCCGTATTGCCACGACACCTCCGGGCTCCATGACAGCATCGGATAGGGACGGCAAAGCCGCTCCCAGTCGGTTCGTTGGTTGGCGGACTGACCGCAGGCGAGTTCTCCGGCTACGGTGAAGGTGATGAAAAATGATTCGTCGGGATGAGTGGCGAGAAACGCATCCGCTCGTCCTGTAATACCACGCCGGG
>JBDSNC010000045.1:0-6640 GCA_039915545.1 Luteolibacter sp. | reverse complement strand
TGGCGACAGCGGCGACAATCTCGCCGGTGCCGGTGATAGGGGTGGCCCGGCGGAGGTTCTTCAGGGCCTCAGCCCCAAAGAACGCGACGCCGTCTTACAACTTCAGAAGGAGGCACCGCCACGCGAGTTCGTTTCCGAGGTCCAACAGTATTACAAGAACATCGCCGACGGAGGAGGCATCGGAAATGAGCGCTAACGGAAAATTCATGATTGGACGCGTGCTTCTGCCGTTTTTCGGGTTGGTGACGTGCGTTTCCGCCCAGGCTCCGGCAGACAAGCGTGATTCCATGTTCGGCTCCTCGAAGCGCACTGCCGGAGCGCTGATAGGCATTCTCTACGATTTCAAACAGGACCAGAAGCGGCAGAAAAAACCGATGGGCAACAAGGACTTCGAGCGTGCCGTCGCGGAATTCGTCGACAGCGGTTACGACGAGGGCCTGCTGAACAAGTATTACCGTGTCCCGCGCGCGCTCTACACCACCCAGCTCCAGATCCCCACGATCACCGCAGACTCGGCACCCAAGGCCTTCGGTGTGGAGAAAACCGTCGAGCCCCAGAAGTGGATGGTTCATTACAAGGGACAGATCTCCGCGCCCGAGGACGGCGCTTATCGTTTTCTGGGAGATTCCGACGATTTTGTGGTCGTCGCGATCAACGGGAAGACCGTGCTTGTCGCCGAAATGCCCGGCACTCCGATGGGCGTGAAATGGGTGGCGAAGGAGGCCGCTCCCGGCCGTTTCCAAGCAGCGGGTGACTGGATCAACCTCCGCGCCGGCGATCCGTTGGACATCGACATCGTCACCGGCGAATCTCCGGGTGGTCAATACCGCTGCATGCTCTCCGTGCAGAAGCGGGGAGGCCCGATCCTGCCCTTCCAACTGACCGTCAGCAAGGAGACGCCTGCCGGGGCCCGTCCGTGGCGCGGCATTCCTTGACGTCCGGCGGCGGGTGATGTTAGGCCTTCCGGCCTCGAAAAAAACGCGGCACCCCGGACGAGCCGGAATGCCGCGTGAACGATTACCTTTTCAGACGCCGGGTCTTACAGTGCGAAGTCCTTGAGCTTCTTCAGAGCACGCACTTTGATGACGGTGGTGGCTGGCTTGGCCTTGAAGATCACTTCTTCCTTGGTGAATGGGCTGATGCCCTTGCGTGCCTTGACCGCAGGTTTGCGGACGGAAGTGATTTTCAGCAGACCGGGGAGCACGAACTCTCCGACAGCGTTCTTCTTGACGTGACCTTCGATGACTTCGGACAGGCTGTCGAGAACGGCAGCCACTTGCTTGCGGCTGAGTTCGGTGCTTGCCGCGATTTCGTCGAGGATCTGAGTCTTGGTGTATTTATCCTTAATGGTTGTTGGTTTTTTCGCCATGCACGTGAATTCGTGGAACTCGCCCCGTATGTCAAGGCTGCTGGCACGAGAAACCCTGCAATTTCAGGGTATTTCGTATGAAATCGCCGATATCGGGCCAATATGGCTGAAAAGAGGCGCTAACAGGCCCGAAGCGGTCCCGCCGCCGGAGTGGCGGAAGGCGGATATCAGAGGCCGGATACCGGGTTTTCTTTCAGCCGTGGTCCACGACCCGTCACCCCAATTTTCCGGCGACGACTTCCCACACCCGTTCCACGTCGAGCTCCTTCTGACAGCGCAGGTCCATCGGGCATTTGGATAGAAGACAGGGCGCGCATTCGACATGGCGGCGGACGATGGCGTGGCGTTTGCCGAGCGGGCGCTTCCAGGCGGGATCGTTCGGGCCGAAGAGCACCACGCACGTCGCCCCGGCATGTGCGGCGAGGTGGGGGAGCGAGCCGTCGGCCGCGATGACCAGACCGTGCACCGCCAGCAGCGGCAGTGCTCCGGCCAGCGGCGCGGCGTGGAAGAACTCGACTCCTTCGCCGAGCTTGTCCGCCAGAATTTTCCCGAGCCCGCGTCCGCCGTCGGTGCTGGCCACGGTCACGCGGCGGCCGCTTTCGATGAGTTTCCCTGCGATCTCCACCCACCGCTCGACCGGCCACTCGTGGTTCGCTCCGAAATCCGATCCCGGGCACAGCAGCACCGCGCCGGCCACCGGTTCGATGTCGATAGCGCACGGTGCGAAAAACTCCGGCCTCGCGGTCGGGATGCCCAGCTCCTCGACGGCGGAAAGATAGAACCGCACGCGGTGCTCCAGCGGGCCGACCGCGAAGCCGAGCGGATGCGTGAGGTATTTTTTGAGCTTTCCGTCATTGCGTCCCAGCCGCCGTGGAATGCCGGCGATCTTGAACGCCTCCGCCGCAAAGCCTGGGCCCCATGCCAAAGAGGCCTGCCAGTTTTCCCGGATCCCGGCCGCCGCCAGCTTGGCCTTCGTTTTCGGCGCGTAATCAATCACCGCCAGTCCCTCGATCGTTTCCCAGAACTCTCGCTGCTCTTGGGGGCACAAAACGCCCGCGCCCAGCCCGGATGCCACCATCGCCCGCAAGGCCGGGACGGCAAAACACGCCTCGTCCCACCGCTCCGGCGCGGCCACCAGCATTCCCCCTTGTTTCGTCGTCACGGCGGGATTTAAACGGATCCGCGAGGCTCCCCGCCAGCATGATTTGCGGATTGCCAAGGGCCGAAATGAGGACTAGCTTCCCGCCCGGCGGTTTTCCGAATCTCGGTGCCCGCCTGTTGAACCGATAACATACCGCTGTGGGATTTTTGGATGCCATCAAACGCTGGCGGTTGGCCCGAATGGGACTTTCGTCGGGAAAAAAACGCCGGGTACATAGCGAGAATCCGGTCATTCAGGCTTTGGAAGACAGCCTTTGGGTGAAAATTTCGCTTTATGCGACCTTTGCGGTCGGCAGTGGAGTGCTGGTTCTCAAGGCATCGGAAGGCACGGCCTTCGCCAACGACGCGCTCAAAGGTTCACTCTACGGATTTGTCATCGCGCTGACGGCGATCGTCATGTTCCAGGTCAGCCTGCAGACGTCCTGCCGCCGCAACAGCCGCGTGGTGCTGGTGCTCGGTGGCCTGATTACCCACTTGCTCATGCTGCGGGTGGTGATGAGTCTCGCGGACCACGGCACGATTCCCGAAGTTTACCGGTTTTTCTTCGTCCCCTTCGCGATGGCGCCGATGCTCCACGGGGTCTTGTTAGGCCGGGCCGTGGGTTCCTTTTCCGCGACGTATGTGACGCTGATCGGCTGCCTGCTGGTGCCGCGCGAGGAGGTGCTGCCTTTCATGATCCTCAGCCTGGTGAGCGGCATCGCCTGCGTGCTTCTTGCCAACCAGGTCCGCAAGCGCCTCCAGCTTCTCCAAGCGGGTATCTACGTCGGTGCCATCACTCTTGTCTTGGGGCTGATCCTCGGCCGTCTCGACATCGCCTCGGTCTTCGGACCTGAGTCAATGTACCACCTCCAGAACCTCGGCACTGGCAGTGCCGCGGCGTTCGGCACAGCGGTTCTCACGGCGCTCATCATCAGCGGACTGCTGCCGATTTTCGAAGGAGCCTTCCACCTCACCACCGACATCAGTTGGCTGGAACTCAGTGATCTGAACCACAGGCTGCTCCGCCAGATGCAGCTCGAAGCTCCCGGCACCTTCCACCACAGCCTCGTTGTCGCCGCGCTGGCGGAAGCGGCTGCCGAAAAAATCCAGGCGAACGCCCCGATGTGTCGCGTGTGTTCGTATTTCCACGATGTGGGCAAGCTGAAAAAACCCGGCTATTTCATCGAAAACCAACACGACGGCACGGAAAACCCTCACGACACGCTCACCCCGACGATGAGCGCGCTGGTCATCATCGCCCACGTCAAGGACGGCATCGATCTCGCGGTGAAGCACAAGCTCAACCCGCGCATCATTGATGTGATCCAGGAGCACCACGGCGATTCGCTCGTCTATTTCTTCTACCGCCGCGCGCAGGACCAGAAACGCGCCGAGCTCGAAAAGGTCGACCGCCGGATCGAAAATCCCGAGGATCTGCCGATGATCGAGGAGAAAAATTTCCGCTACCCCGGCCCGCGCCCGAGCACGCGTGAGAGCGGCATCATTTCCCTCGCAGACAGCGTGGAAAGCGCCTCCCGTTCCCTTCAAAAACCCACCCCCGCCAAGATCCGTGCGCTCGTCGATGACATCGTCCGCACCCGGATCAACGACGGCCAGCTCGACGATTGCCCGCTCACCCTGCGCGAGCTCGCCATCGTGAAGGAAAGTTTCTCCGTCACCTTGCGCAGCATGCTCCACAGCCGGATCGACTATCCGAAGGACGACGGCTCGCCGACCGCCACCAAGCGGATCTCCAACGCCGAGCGCGACATCACCAAGGGCGGCCGCGTCATCCCGATGCCGAAGCGCGCCTGATACCTTTTTCTATCATAAAACCCCGGAACCCATGTCGCTCGAAGTCATCATCGGCAATAATCAGGAAGCGACGGAAATCCCGGAAAGCTGGCTGACCGCACTCGAAACCGTCGCCCACGAAGCCGCCGTGCTCGCCTTGGAAAACGCCGCTGAGGACGAATCCCCGCTCTTCTTCCTCGCCACCCTTGAAGTCGCCCTCGTCGATGACGCCACCAGCGATCAGGTCCACCGCGACTTCATGGACATCGAGGGCCCTACCGACGTCATCACCTTCCATCACGGGGAAATCGTCATCGGTGCCGAAGTCGCCGAGCGCCAGGCCGCCGAATACGGTGAGCCGCTCGCCCGCGAAATCCTTCGCTACCTCGTCCACGGCCTGCTCCACCTCGCCGGCCATGAGGACGCCGATCCAACAGAACGGGCCACCATGGAAGCCGCCCAGGAATCCATCGTCGCCCGCCTCTGGACCGCCGAACTCCGCGAGCGCCTCAGCGCAATGTGATACAGGCATTCCTGCCTGTTCAATCGGCGTGACACAGACATTCCTGTCTGTTCTTCCTCTTCCAAAAACATGTCCCGCATCAACCACTCCTTCTGCCGCTGGTGTTATAACAGCATCCCTCTCGAAGACCTCTGCATCGCCGCCAAAGACATCGGCATCCCCTCGATCGAGCTCGTCATGCCGGACGATATGCCGCTGTTGACGAAACACGGGCTCACCTGCGCGATGATCAGCTTCCCGGTTGGAAAAACCCCGGACGGCACCGAAGTCGGCCGCATCGAAAAAGCCTTCAACCGCCTCGAACACCACGACACGCTCCTGGAAATCTACATCCCGCACCTGAAAGCCGCCGCAGCCGCAGGCGCGAAAAACGTCATCGTCTTCTCCGGCAACCGCCAGGGCATGAGCGACGAGGAAGGTCTTCAAAACTGCGCCACCGGCCTTCGCCGCCTGCTGCCACTCGCCGAAGAACTCGGCCTCACGCTCGTCATGGAGCTGCTCAACAGCAGGATCGACCACCCCGACTATCAGTGCGACCACACCGCCTGGGGTGTCCGGCTCTGTGAAACCCTCGACAGCAAAAACTTCGGCCTGCTCTACGATATCTATCACATGCAGATCATGGAGGGTGACATCATCCGCACCATCCGTGAGAACCACCGCTGGTTCACCCACTACCACACCGGCGGCTGCCCGGGACGGAATGAAATCGACGAAACACAGGAGCTTTTCTATCCCGCCATCATGCGCGCCATCATGGAAACCGGCTACACCGGTTTTGTCGGCCAGGAGTTCATCCCGTTGGTCGGCGATCCGCTCGGCAGCCTGCGGACCGCAGTCGGGATTTGCAGTGTCTGATAATAAGGGCATGGGAGGTCTCCTCCCATCTTCTGACGGACGAGACGTCCGTTCCCCTCATGGCTTGTCCACGTCATTTTTGAGTGCGATGAGCTTGCGAATGATAGAAGTGCGATAGGTGGCGACAATTGAGTGTGCGTTGGATACTGAAGTGATTGAGCTGTAAGGATCGGATTCGTCCACGTGTTTGGCAAAAATTCCAATCACCTCGTTTGGTTCCAGATATTTAAGAGTCATCACGTAAGAAATGACGGAGTCACCCTCGGGGAGTGGGGTGTTTTCGTTGAAACATTGGACGCCAGGGCAGATGATCCTGGTCCCTGCGGCTTGTGTGAGGACGTCGAGATTCAGGTCACCATCATCCGGCGAGAATGCAAATCCTTCGACGGCGGCGCTCTTTTTGATGTGTTCGGCAAGTTGGGCGTTGGTAATGGAATGCTGCGGGCTTGCTCTAACAGCCAATGAAAACTCGGCGGTAGCAGCGGCGGCGGAGATGATCACCCGGCGTCCGGTGCATGCCCGGTAGATTGCAGCGAGGTCGCCGCCGTTCAGTCGAGGTAGTTTGATATCCACTATGATTTCCTTGCGGCCCAGGGCCGCCTGCAGTGCGGCTCTCTTTTGTGCGGCTTCATGTTCGAGAGACGTGCTGGAAGGATGAACCCGCTCGTAATTTGACATCCATGAAAGCGAGGAAGTGTGAAAATACTCCGCCGGCTTGGCCAGCCGCTGGCCAGTCACAACGCTACTGGAAAGGGTGAACAAAATGACCGGACGGAGGTAATGCATGAGCGAGAGAAAAGGAGGTGGGATCACACAGAGAACTCCGCAAGCAACGTCATTTGTTGGAAAGGGGTTTCCCTGAGTTTCGAGGCACGGTGGTATCCGGTAAAAATCTCCTGGATATTTTGACACCCGTGGACTGCGGCAGCCTGCTGGCACGGGGTTGCCAAGGTTTC
>JBDSNC010000247.1:0-3123 GCA_039915545.1 Luteolibacter sp. | reverse complement strand
GGTTCCAATTTTGAATTTGACGCTCGCGCCTTTTTTGTAGTCAGGAACTCCGGCTGGGACAGCCACTTTCTTGGCACCACCGGTGAGGGTGGCTTTCAATGACTGACGCTCGGTCACTTTGAAAGTGAAAGTCTTGCCGGGTGACCAGCCACCGTATTCCTTGGCATTGACTGTGAATGGAAGAAGTGCCGCGCAGCACACGATTGTTTTGATTAATAATGATTTCATTGGGGGTGCGGTTGATTACCGGAGGTTGAACTAGCAATCCCATTGGCATTTAACAAGTTGAAAAATCGAGCGAATTGCAACCTATCAGACACCTCAAAGTGTCAGAGTAACCGGACCCGGACACTCACGGAATCCGGAAGATTTTCTGGTTCGACGGATCGCGCGCGAGCTGGCCGGTCTTGAAGCCTTCCACGTCGATCACGTTGAACGGCTCGTAGGGGCTGAGAACCTGATTCGGATTCGCCGTTTTCGTGGCCGTCGGATAACCGCCGGCGGCGGGAGGGGTGGGAGCTGGATCGGCAGGCGGCTCCGGATTGACGGGAGGAGCCGGATCGATCGGCTGGCCATAGGCGTCGACCATGGGAGTCGGTGGATAGGGAGGATTCGGCCGGAAACGCGCGGGCGGCGGCTCGGGAGGGATGCAGCCCACGAGTGAGGAAAGACAGAGGGCGGCGGTGGCGAGGGTGAGTTTCGACATGGGCTTTTGGGACGTTGGTTTCTGCAAGTCTATTCGACTCAGGAGGATCGTGCAATCAGATGCTTCGAGAGGATCGCCAGCTTGCGGGGCTTGGAGACACTGTAGCGTTTTTCGAAAACATCGAACCCGCCGGAGCGCATCTTCTCCAGCAGAAGATGATAGATCTCCGCCATGATCCGGGCGGGCACCAGGGCACCCTGATCGACTGCCGGAAGCGCCTCCTCCGCCTCGCGGAAAAACCCTTCGGCACGGTCCGCTTCGTAAGCCATCAGTTTCAGAAAACGCTCGTCGCGCACGCGGGCGACCAAGTCCTGCTCGGTGTATTGGAATTTCTCCAGATCGGCCAGCGGCAGATAGATCCGGCCTCCGTTCGACAGATCCTCGGCGATGTCGCGCAGGATGTTGGTGAGTTGCAGGGCCTTGCCGAGAGCCACGGCGTATCGCTCGGAACCGGGATCCTTGCAGCCGAAGAGCTTGATGGAAACCAGCCCGACGGCGCAGGCGACTTTCCAGACATAGCCCGACAAATCGTCCCACGTTTCAAACCGCTGCGGGTGGACGTCCATCCGGCAGCCCTCGATGATCGCGACCAGCAGCTCGTTGGGAATCTGCTGGCGGTCGCGCAGTTCGATGACTTCCTTTTGAAATTCATCCGGCGCGTCGAATCCGGCGAGCAGCCCGTTTTTCCAAGCTTCCAGCCGCTCCAGCCGGGTCTCGGCCGACATCCCGGGATCGTCCGCCAGATCGTCCATCGTGCGGCAGAACGCGTAGAAAACCACCATGTCCTCGCGCCGTTCGCGCGGCAGGATTTTCAGGGCGAATGCCAGATTCGACTTCGCCCTGCTGGTGATTTCGGAAGCGGCGGACACGGCGTCAATGGATGAAGCCCCAATGCCCGGTGCTGATCGGCCACAGCGAGAAAAGCGCCGGGCCGACGAGGTTGTATTCTTTCACCGAGCCCCAATAGCGGGAATCCAGCGAGTTGCCGGTGTTGTCGCCGAGGGCCGCGTATTCGCGCAGGCCTTGCGGAGCGGTGGCCGCGAGCGTCAGGGTGGAACCGGGCTTGGCGAGGTATTGCTGCATCAGTTTCCCGTGGTGCATCGCCTCGCGCGGATCGGCGAGCACGTAGCCGGTGGGGTTGATTTTGTAAGGTCCCTCGCCGTGGATGACGCGCTGGATGCCGAATTCCTGGGCGATTTTTCCATCCACCAGCAGGTTCGGCGTCTGGATGGAAAGCGTGTCACCCGGCACACCGCAGAGGCGCTTGATGTAGTGGGAACCCGCGCCCTGCTCGCCGCTGCGTTTCTGGATGCCCTCGATGCCGATGGTGTCGAAAACGAAAACCTCCCCGCGCTTCGGACTGCGGAAATGATAGGAAAACTTGTCCACCAGCACGAGATCCCCGGAATCCACGGTGCCTTCACAAATCACGGTGCCCTTCGGCAGGATCCCGCCATTGCGCCCGGCGATCTGGATGGCGTTGTTCAGGCCGATCTGGGAACAAGGATTCGCCGGCGCTGGCAGCATGATCGGCGCGGAATCCGTGAAACGAAGTTCCGCGCGGCTGAAAAAGTGCAGATATTGCACATCCTCGATGTCCACCCGACCCTCCTTGGTGATCGCCAGTTTCCGGTCCCGGTCATTCACCACCCGGACGTAGCTGCGGCCGCGGAGGGCTTTTTCCATCATCCGCTGCGGGAAACCCGGCCACTTGTCCTGCGGCAGCGGGGTGGCGATGATGCCGTTCAGGGTCGGCTGCATCGATCCCGTCGGAATCCGGAACGGCTGCAAATAGTAAGCACGCAGGCCCAGCGCGATGACGATGGCCACGAACATCACCTCGACGTTCTCCTCCAGCCAGCCGACCGGTTTTTCAAACGGCAGCGCTTTTTCGCAAACCGCGCGGAGCTGCTTGGAAGCCTCGTTCACCTTTTCCAGTTCCTTGCTCTTGATCGCTGCGAGCAAATCCTCGCGGCGGGACTGGATTTCCGCCAGACGGTCCGGCTTCAGGATGTCCCGCTTGTAATCCATGAACTTCCGCGCGCCCTTGGCCAGGTGCAGCGCTTCCTTTTTCCACTTCGGACTGAACATGGCGGGATTCTTGTGGGGGGAACCCGCCTTCTGCAAGAGCGGAAACCGGACTTCCCGGACCGGGGGATGCCTTGGACCGCTCCGCGAAAATTTGTTCAAGTTGGGTTTTGATCGCGGGTGCCGGCTTTATCAGGAGCTTCAGGCTCAGCCCAAATCGGCCGGCAGCCGTGCTGTGTAATCAAGAGTGGCTCGTGGGCAGGTAAGCGGTCAACAGAACCCCACTATGCGGCGGGGCTGGGTTGGGCATAAGATGGGACGCTATGTCATCCATCATCGAGCAACCCACAGGAACCATTGTCAAATCCGACCGCGCGGGGCGCACCCGT
>JBDSNC010000147.1:0-24910 GCA_039915545.1 Luteolibacter sp. | reverse complement strand
GCTGGTAGCGTCCGGCAGCCCCTGTTGTGCAAAGATCGCGGGGGACGGAAGCAAAACGCCTGCGAGACAGGCGGCCAGACAGCGGGTGGATGAGGATTTCATAACGGATCGGGGATTGCGCAGGCGGAGTGCCACGCAAGGGCCGGATATAACCCCGCCCGGCGGGATTGGTTTTGTCCGTACATGCGTTTTATTTCTTCGAAGTTAGTGGTATGGTTTTACATGGCGCAATACCATGCGGGCCTGAAGTCCTTCTTCCTGCCGTTCCGCGACGGGCATGTGACCTTGCGCGAGGGCATGGCGCGGCTGATGGCGATCGGCAATCCCCAATCGGAGGTGCCATGGATCGTGCGGATCATGGAAAATCCGGCCTTCGACGTGCCGCCCTTGTCGATGTTCCACAGACGGGTGAATTTGGAACAGCACGACTGCATCCACCTGCTGCTTGGCAGCGGCACCACATTGATGGACGAGGCGTTCACGATCGGCTTTACGATGGGCTCGACCAAACGGATGAGCAGATCGGCGCAGGAACTGTTCGGCAAAGTGGCGGGCCGGCTTTATCCCAAGGCCCACCGGTTTCCAGCCGCCGCGGTCCGGGTTTTTCACGACGCCGTCCACCTCGCCCCGGCATCTAACTATGTCCCGCCCGACCATGTGGATTTTCGCAAACTGTTAGCTCCACCGCCACGCGAACTCCGCAGTCAGCTTGGCGTCGAGGAAAACCTGCTACAGGCGTATTACGAGTCGGAAGCCGCGCGAAATCCGAAGTTCGATGCGTGCCGCCGCTTGGTCACGCCGGGGTGAAATCGGATTTGGGATTGGGGCAGGCATTAAGGAGTAACGACACTCTTGTCGTTTCTTCGGACGCGAGGATGCCACGACAAAGGTGTCGTGGCTCCGTTTAAATCCAATTAATATCCGTCCCAGTGAACCTTTTTCACCGCCCGGCTGCTAAACCGAAGACCTCTTCTCAATGTCGCAAATTCGGCTGTCGCCGGTTCATCCGTGAATCGCTAAAGACCGTTGGAATGTGCTTGGGAAGACGGGCAAACTTGAATCCAGAAACATGAGCGCTGAACATCGAATCGCTGAAGACGAAGGACTGCAAACCCGTTTCTCGGACGGCACTTCGGGCATGTGCCATCGGCGGAATTGGATGGGGGGCGGAATCTTCAGGGGTTTTTTAGCTTGGGCTCTTCTGTTGCTGTGCAATCCGATGACTCTTGCCGCAGCAGCACCGAAGCTTGCCGTGATCGGCGGTGAGAAATCGGACTGGAACGATATGCTCATGGCGTGCATGGGCGATGCGGTGGCACTTGTCGAGCGGGAGAAACTCGGCGGGGTGATCGATGAAAAGGTGCTCCAGTCACTTTTCGAGAATCCCAAGGATCGCAGCCGCATCGGTGGACTCGCGGGTGCGGACTTTCTGGTGTTGCTCGACGCCGGGGAGACGCAAGTTCGCGCAGTCGTGTGCGATACTCATCTCGGCGTCACCTTACAGGATCTAACGTTTTCCACCAGAGGGCTGGCGCGCGAGGAAGCGATCGCGGCTTTGGCAAAGCAGACGCTGGGGACCGTCGGGGCATTTACAGGGGGCGTCAAATCCGTGGTCGCCGTATCCGATTTTGTCAGCCGTGATCTCACGTTCGAGTATTCCTATCTTCAATCGGATTACGCTGAAGTCCTGCGGGCCGCGTATCGACAAAATCCCGGGGTGGCCATCGTTGCCATGAAGGAAGCACAAGCCATCGCCGCCGAGCGCGACCTCGCGGTGATCGAGCAGCAGGACCGACCCGTAACCGTATTCATCGAGGGCGAATATCGCAGCACCCTTGCGCCCCAAGGCGGCGAGGTCGGCGTGGAGATCACCCTGCGAGCACGCAACTCGGAAAAAGTAATCGTCGAACGCAAGCTGGCATCCATGGCTCTCAGTCAGGCCGGCGGCGGGTTGATGGCCGTGTTTACGAAGGATCTGGCGGAAATGACGGGCCCCGCTGCTGCGATGATTGATCAGGCCGCCCAATATCGCCTGCTCATCGAGCGGGCGGATGCCTTCGGCTCGCTTGGCGGGTTCCAACGTTCGACGGCATTGCGCGAGGCCGCGCTGTTGCTCAAGCCGGATGCCGACGACCAACGGATCCGCCTGGTTCGCGAATATACGCGACACAACCTACAACCCTACGAATCCAATCCATGGCCAAAGGGCGCGAATTTTGATGAAAGCAACCCGCTATGGGTGGCGGCAAGCAACCAGTCCGTCAGCGATTGGAAACGCTCACTGCAACATTGCAGCTATCTGATTCTCAACCGCCGGCTCAGCCGTGAAGTGGCGACGGATCTGACCCATAATGCGATCCACAGCATCTGCGGTGTCCGCTCGGGATCCAGCAATCAGCTAGGTGAATGCGAGACGCTGAAGAAGAATTTCCTGCGCCATGTGTTTTCACTCGTGCCTTCCCTTGATCCTGCCACGCCGGAAGTAAGGCACAAGCTGACCGGCGCTCTGGATGCATACCACTTTCTATTTGAGGATGCGCTGTTTCGTTGCGACGGAAACTTCTACAGAGCTGACGATCTGGATCTCATCGCCGACCTCTTGCTCAACCGGCTTCCTGATTCGATGTGGCCCAGCCACCAACTTAACTTTTTCCTGAGGGACACCGCCACCAGCCTGAAAGCCAGGCGAGAGGCAGAAACCGGTTTCAATGAGACTGAATATCTCGCATTTCTCGACCGACTCATCGCCTCGGATCGCCCCTTGGTGAACGTCTATGGGCGTTATGGAAAAGAATGCTACCGCATCTACAACAAAGGCGAGAAGTCGCTGGCATTGCTGGAGGAAGCGCGGGCCATCGTCGTGAAAGCCAAAACGATCGGCTTCGACTTGCACGAATACGATTATTTCATGGGTCAATTGAAGTTTGAGATCGGCGGGCTGGAATATCAGGTGGTGACGAAGAACATACACACGGTGCAGGAACCACCTCGCAAAACCCCGCACGTTGATCCACCCGCCAAGTCGCGCATTTCCCTGGAACCGATCGCCTTGACCCTGGTCAATAGCGAAAACAAGGGCAAGCCGCTGGCACCGGATATGAGATGGAGTTCCCATGGTGGGTGGTTCGGCGTGACCCATTTTCGTTCGCTGCCCGATCGTCTGGATGTCCTTTGGAGCCATGGTGCGGTCTTTTTCGTGCCGCGTCCTGGCGGAGTGATCGCGGCCCTTGCCGACGAGAAACTCAGCGTCGCCGATGTGGTGGGAGATGGTCGCTACGTGTGGGTGGGGGCTTTTTACGGTTGGGGACTTTCGGTGCTGGATCGCGACGGTCGGGAACTGACTCGCATCGACAAAGAGGATGGACTACCTCCTTGCGGCACTTACGGCTTGGTGGTGCATCCCATCGAGCCCGGGCGGGTGCTGGTGGCGGGCTCGTTCGGGAATGACAATCGTGGGTGGATCGCGATAGTCAGCTTCAACGGCCACAAGAGCCAGGTGAAGGTCATCCACGAGGCCACCAAGGTCTGGGACTACACACTGAACGACAACAATTCCAACATGGATCCGCACATGACCTTCGTGCCGCAAACGGTGACGGAGCATGTGATTCCCGGTCCCAAGCCGCGTCGCATCGTTGATCCTGAAAGCCTCAAGGTCTGGGTGTATCCGGTGAATGAGTCGTATCGCTCATGGTTCCCGCGCCGCGAACCGCCGAACGATGCATTCCAGAGCATCGACGGGATGTTATGGATTGCTGGCAGCATGGATGACTTTAGCTCCTTCCGATTCAACCAAAAAACCGGTCTGTTCGATCGTGTAAGGGAGCGGGAAAGATGGCACGCAGGCAATGCCACCTCGGGCAGTCTTGCCCGCGTCGGTGACTGGCTCTACTACGCAGGTAGTAAGTGGCGGCGACTTAATCTCAAGACAGGCCAGGAAGAGTTGCTGGTAGAGGATCTCCGAGCGCTGCCCGACTACGGGAAGGGAGGAGGTGGCTGGCACATCGCAAACTCAGCCCATTACGGCTTGGTCGGGTTCTACGAAGGCAAACTTTATCGCGTCCAGATCGATAAGGAAAAATGAGAGATTCACTCAATCCACCTTCACCTCCGAACACGAAGGCGCAATGTCAGCAGAGACTTTGGCACCGGCGGGCGTTTTGTTGCCGGTGACAACCAGCCCTTTGACGCTCTTGGCCGAAATGCCGCCGCCGTCGAAGGTGTTGTTTTCGATGCGGATGTTTTCGTGGACCGGCTCCTTGGGGTCGCCCGATACGGTTTGCGGATTGATCTCGATACCGCAGCCGGTGAAGGTGTTGTTCTTGATCGTCATGTCGCGGACGCAGGTGGACTCGAACCAACCGCGCGCGTCGTCTTCAATCAGGATGCCGGGCATGTGGCAGCGGTTAAAGGTGTTGTTCTCGACCACCACCTTGCCGCGGGTGGTGATGAGGTAGCCGCGGCAGGAATCCATCGTCACGAAGTTGTTGCGCACCGTCATGTTTGGGTGCCACGTGATGTTGTCCACCACATTGTCCGGATTGAAGGCCGGTGCCGGGCCGTCGAGGGTCACGGTCCAATTCTTGCCTTCCTGGTCGGACTGCTCGCAGGCCGTCACCCCGCGCCGCGGATTGTTAGGACGTTCACGGAGTTTGTTGTGGTCGATGACGGCGATTTCATCCCCGGCGACATACGGCGCAAAACCGTAAGTTTGCGGCTGCATGTAGCGCAACTTCAGTTGGTTCTCCGCCGGCTTTCCCACGATGCGCAGGTGCGTGCCATGGCAGTTGATGGCATCGTCCTGCGTCCCCGACTCGACGCAATCCGCGACCAGGATGTCGCCCTTGCAGTTGGAGAAATGGAAGACGTCGCCCCAGGCCGGACAGGTGCGGATCGTGCCCTTGGGCGGGGCCACGCGCACGCGTTGGAGCGTGATGCCGTCCGTGAACTGGCTAACAATGCCCATGTTGGTCAGCGCGTAGAAATCGCAATCACGGAAGGCGATGTCCTTGCTGCGCACGTTATGAACGCCGACGGAATCACGCGTGATGCGACGGAACTGGTACTGGTGGCCAGGTGCCATGCCGTAGGCACCGCTGCCTTTGCCGCAGGTCAGTTGCACCTTGCCAGGGGCCAGTTCCACCGCCACCGAAGGAGTGAACGGATCCCACCCGAAGCCCCGGCGCCAGGCGTGACCTTCCGCCGGAATAGCCTGTTGCACCATTACGGCCCCGGAACCGATATCGCCGGTCCAACTGAACTTTCCGCCCTTGATCTCGTAGGTCGAGCCTTCAGCCACAGCTATCACGGCTGTGTCACCTTGGACTTCCATCACGCGGTATTCCGACACCGTCGGCCGCTTGAGGTCGAACACCAGACCGGAATACGCGATGTCCTCGCTGCGGTTGTTGACAGCTTCAATCATGCGGCCGCCCATGAGGATGAGTGTTTTGCCAGCACCCTCCACCCCCACACCCTGCAAGCGCAGGTGCCGGGAGTCCTCTATCAGGATGGCCATCGGTTTCGGCACAGTCGGTGCATCGCTGGAATTGGAGACGAACCACGGCCGCCGCAATGCTTTCTCCGGCGCGAACTCGTGGGTACCCGCGAGGAAGCGGATGACCGCCGGTTTTTCAACCGATGCCGCCGCATGAGGCGTTAGGGAAAACTCGTGCACGCCCGGCGCGACCAGCACGCGGTCGCCCGCCGCCAGCTTCAGTCCGTTGACGCGGGCGAAGGTCTTCCAAGCGGTGGCCGGCGCGGTGCCGGCGCGCGTGTCGTCGCCCTTGGCCGGATCGACGTGATAGGTCGTGCCTCCCGGAGAAGCGACCAGCGCGGCGGGATAAGGATCAACAGCGGCGGCCGGTGCGGAGGTGGTGGCCAGTGCGGCCAATCCCAGCGAACGAAACAAATGGATCATGATGCGGAATGAATGGTGGTTAGGAGCGTTGCCGCCCGGAGCTATTGGAGGGGAAACCATCCTTCAGTGCGACGAAAACATCGCATTCACACCAGAAAAAAAGGCGGGCGGCCCGGGTGGAAAAGAGGATGAAATCCTTGATCGCCACTTGCCCTGGCGTGCGGATGATGGAATGGTTTCACATGGTGCAATACCATCCGGGCCTGAAGTCGTTCTTTCTCCCGCTGCGCGAGGGGCATGTGACCTTGCGCGAAGGTATGGCAAGGCTGATGGCGATTGGCAATCCCCAGTCGGAGGTTCCATGGGTCGTGCGGATCATGGAAAACCCGGCGTTTGACGTGCCGCCGTTGTCGGTGTTCCACGGACGGGTGAGCTTGGAGCAGCACGACTGCATCCACCTGCTGCTTGGCCGCGGCACCACGTTGATGGACGAGGCGTTCACCATCGGCTTCACGATGGGTTCGACCAAACGGATGAGCACTCCGGCGCTGGAACTTTTCGGAAAAGTGGCGGGCCGGCTTTATCCCAAGGCCTACCGGTTTCCGCCCGCCGCGCTGCGGGTGTTTCACGACGCCGTCCACCTCGCCTCGATCTCCGATTGCGTCCCGCTCGACCAAGCCCACTTTCAGGCCCTGATGGATCTGCCGCTGCGCGAAATCCGCGGCCAGCTCGGCGTCGAGGAGATCCTGCTCCAAGCTTATTTCGAGCTGGAGGCCGCGCGCAACCCGAGGATCGACGCGTGCCGCCGGCTGGCCACCCACTGTTAGACTCGTGAAGTAAAGAGGAACCCCGAAGCCGCAGAGGTCCCAAAGGGAGCGCAAAGAGAGAAGGGATGGTTGAATCGAAACGCACAGGAGCTGAGTTCCCGGAGGTGGCCGGGCTTGAAGCATGACTTGCTAACAAGGCATCCGCTGGACACGCTGCCCACACGGATCATGTCCATCATCCTCGAAAACGACCGCCTCAGCCTGACCATCGAGCCCGCCGCCGGTGGCAAGATCAGCAGCTTGCGCAACCAGCGCACCGGCCGCGAATGGTTGTGGCAAAATCCGCACATCGCGATCGAGGCGAAACCTTACGGCACCTCGTATGTCGAACAATTGGACTCCGGTGGCTGGGACGAAATTTTCCCGTCCGTGGGGCCCTGCCAGCCGGATGGATGGACGATTCCCGATCACGGCGACCTGGTGTCGCTGCCGTGGGCGGTGATTTCAGTGACAGCCGATCGGGTCGAAATGAGTGTCGACACCCGCTTTGCCGACTGCCGCTTCAGCCGCGTGCTTCACCTGGATGGCAACACGTTGCGCGCGGCCTATCGTTTGCAAAACAAGAGTGCTGAAAAAGTGCCCTATCTGTGGTGCGCGCATCCATTGATCGCGATTGAGCCAGGGATGCAAATCGTGCTGCCGGAGGGCGTTTCCATGCGACTCGACGGCGGCGTGAATGTGCCAACCGTCGAGCCTTTTTCCTGGCCTGCCCTGCCCGGACTAACAAACATTGACATGATCCCTGACGTTAATGCACCGGACTTCAAGCCCTTTGCCGCGAAGATGTTCACGGCGGCCGGTGCGGTGGCTGCCGTGGCCTTGCGCACTGCGGATGGCGCTGAGTCGCTGCGCTTGAACTGGGATCGCAAGGACGCTCCATTCCTCGGCTTGTGGCTGAATTGCCGCGCGTGGAGTGGTTGTGGTTCAGCGCCGTATTTCAACCTCGGCGTGGAACCGGCGACCGCGCCCTTCGATCTGCTCACCGATGCGCTCGCCGCCGGCAGCGGACGCTGGCTCGGAGCGGGGGCGGTGCGGGAGTGGGAAATGACGATGTGCATCGAGTAATTTCCACTAAAACATATCTAATTTCACCATAAGATAAGATGAGAACCGTTTCTATCATTTCAGCCGCATTGCTCGCGCTCCATGCCAACCATGCCATTGCCAAGGATGTGTCCGTCGCCGACTTCGGTCTGCATGCCGATGGTGTTCAGAATGCGACGCCCTACGTGCGCCAGGCACTGGAGGCGCTGCGCGACACGGGCGGCACCTGGAAATCCCCCAAGGGCGTCTATCACTTCAGCATCGACGGCACCGAGATTTCCAAAACCTACGTTTCCAACAATCAGGACGATTTTCCGAAGTGGGCGGCGATGCCGATGCACGGACTAAAACAGGTAACCGTCGATGGCGAAGGCTCGTTGTTTCTGTTTCACCACCGTATGACCGTTTTCTAGGTGGACGGCTGTGAAAACGTGACCCTGAAGAATCTGGCGATCGACTATGTGCGTCCCTTGCACAGCGACTCAATCCTCGAGGAAATCCGCGAGAACGATTTCACGTTGAGCTTTCAGCCGGATATCACCTACACCATCAGCCCGGAAGGCGCGTTCCGTTTCACGGTCGATGGCGCAGAAATGCCGGATTGGTCGGTCTATTGTTTCGACGGCAAAACCGGTCGCTCGAAATACCAATGCGCGGAGCAATTCGGCGGCGTGCTTTCCAAGCGCCAGGCAACCCAACTCGCTCCGGGCAAAGTCCGCTTCACCGGAAAAATCAACCTGATCCTGGAAACGGGCGATCGCCTCACGTCCCGCCACAACAACCGCAATGACGTGGCGATTTTCATCCACAAGAGCAAGGACACGATCTTGGAGAACGTGACCATCCATCACGCCGCGGCGATGGGCGTGGTCGGTCAGCGCAGTGAAAACATCACGCTCAGGAATTTCAAGATGACGCCGCGTGATGGCAGCGGACGCATCAGCACCGCCATCGCGGATGCCACCCATTTCTCCGGCTGCAAGGGCTTGATCGATGTTTCCAGCAGCTTCTTCGAGGGCATGATGGACGATGCTATCAACGTCCATGGCACCTCGTTGAAAATCGAAGTGTTGGAAAACCCGCGCACGATGGTGTGCCGCTTCATCGAGGGCCAATCGAAGGGTTTTGAGATCGCAGTTCCCGGCGACGAGATCCGTTTCATCGACAACGAGACCTTGCTGCCGATCGGTGAGTCATTCGGCAAAGTCGAGAAAGCGGAATTGCTCGATGAATTCCGCGTGCGCATCCAGTTCGCTGAGGACATCCCGACTGGCGTTAGATCCGGCCATGCGATCGAGAATGTGACGTGGACGCCGGAGGTCCACTTTCACCATAACACCGTGCGCCACAACCGCGCGCGCGGCATGCTTTTCAATACGCCGCGCCGATGCGTGGTGGAGGACAACTTCGTGCGCACCGAAGGCAGTGCCATCCTCATCGCGGGCGATGCCAACGGCTGGTATGAATCCGGCGCGGTGGGTGAGTTCGGCCCGACCATCATCCGCAACAACACGTTCGAGGACTGCCTGACGAACATGTTCCAGTTCTGCCGGGCGATCATCAGCATCGACCCGGAAATCAGGAAACTGCCCGACGACGGGCCGCGTTATCATCGCAACATCCAGATCACCGGCAACACCTTCAAAGTGTTCGATGCGCCTCTGGTATTCGCACGCTCGGTGGATGGCCTGGAAATTTCCGACAACCGCTTCGAACGCACGAACACGTTCCGCGAATGGCACCCGAACCGTCATGCGTTCGCGTTCGACAGCTGCCGCAACGTAAAGCTTTCCGGCAACCAGGTGACCGGCAAGCTTGTCGCGACGGACGTGTTCACCGAGCACATGCAGCCAACCGACACGACCGTCGCGCCGGGCGATGCGTTTTCCCATTAGATCCTGACGATGCCGGCATGGGGCAAAAGCTTCATCGCGGACGATACCGAGTGGAGTGCCCACCGCTCTCCCGCTGTATGAACTCCCCGGCTACCTCCGTAAAATCCGCGTGCAGTCCCGACTCTCGGCAAACAGATCCATCCTCCTTGCATCATGACGACCCAGCCCATCGATCCGCGGAGTTTCCTGAAACAAGCCAGCGCCGCGACCCTCTGCCTGCACCTGCTCTCCGCGGCATTTCTAACCGGAAGCCCTCTCACCAGCTCGGTTTCCAAAGCCGACCTCGATCCCCCGTCCTTCGCCGAGTGGAGTCAGGGCAAGGAGTCCGCAGTGGAAGTTCGGGGCGGACAGGAAAAAGTGCTATGGACGGATTCCGGCGCGTCGGATTGGGGCGGTGTGCCCTTCGGCGCGAACACCACCCCGGGCGTCCGCCACCTCCGCCTCGCCTGGAGGAATCCCGTCCCATGTGGCACGGTTCTGGTCCGAGGTGGCGGCTCCCTCAGTGTTCTGAAACCCGATTCCACTTATCCGGGAGATCTATCAGACAACTCCAAGTGGCTGGCCGCCCAGCGGATCGTCGGCACTGGTACCAGCAACGGGGAGGTCGGAGGAGACGAATACGCCCTCTGGACCCTCCAACCCGGCACCCGGACCCGCGCCCTTCGTTTCACCCACCTCGCCGCTGCCAGCGATCCCACCTACGAAGGCCGCCTTGGTGGTGCTCTCGTCCTCGCGGACCGCTACACAAACGCCGCTCCCCAGGCCATCGCCACCGCCAGCGCCCAGCTTGAAAAAGCGGAACTCATCAACAACTCGACCAACGATGGCATGTGGAAAACCTGGCGCAACGGCGAGGAGGGAGCCGCCCAACCTGTTTCGCGAGAACGCCCCGAATGGCTCCAGCTCACGTGGCCGCGAAAAATTCCACTCTCCGCCCTCGCCACCTGCTGGACCGGTTTTGAAGCAGCCGATCTGCAAACCTACACTGGCCCGGATTCCCGCCACCCGCGCGAGGCTCTGGAGTCCGATTGGAAAAACGTGGACTCGCGCGGTGATCTCCGCAGCTCCTACCCGCGCGAACTCGCCCCCGAATGGTTTTCCGTCCCAAAGGAAGCCCCGACCCGCTCCATCCGCTTCCGCATTACCTCGGCTCTTCACGAGGGCCATGATCATCTGCGGGCGAAGATCAAAAACGGCCGTGGCGTCTGGGTGGGAGAAATCCTCGCCCTTCGCGACCTCGGAGACCAGCCCCTTTCCGCCGCACTTCCCGTGGCGGAAAAAGAATCACCTCCTCCGATCCCCATTCATTTCACGCTCCCTGAATCAGGCCGTGTGACCCTCGTCATCGAGGATTCCAATGGCAGGCGCGTCCGCAACCTCATCGCCGACACTCCGTTTTCCGCTGGCAAAAACACCGCATGGTGGGATGGCACGGACGATCTCGGCCGCGATCCAGAAGCCGCGCGCCACGGCGTCTATCACATCCCCAGCAGGTTCGTTCCACCCGGCGATTACCGCGTCCGTGGCCTGTGGAAAAAAGACATCGACCTCATCTACGAATTCTCCGTTTACAACTCTGGCAAACCCGCCTGGTCCACCGAGGACAAAACCGGCGGCTGGATGACCAACCACACGCCGCCCACCAGTGCCACCTATGTTCCGGCGGAAAAATCTCCGGACGGCGCCCCGCGCCTCTACTTCGGAGCTTTCGTCGCGGAAGGCGGCCACGGCCTCCAATGGATCCGTCCGGATGGCACGAAGATCGGCGGCCAAGGCTGGATCGGAGGCGTCTGGACCGGCGCACCAACGCTGACTACCGACCTCGGCCCGGAAGCAGTCGCCGGGGACATCTGCTACGCCGCCAGCATCTGGGAAGGCGAGCTGCGCATCACCGCCAAGACCGCGGGTGAGGACCGAACTGTCATCAAACAGTTCCTCGGTGAGGACAAATTCGAACACGGCCAGAACCATCATGAAGGCGTCCCGGTTCTCGCCGGTTTTGATGGAGGTGAGCGGCGTCATGTCGTCGCCGGCATCGCGGCGCACAACGGGATCATCGCCGCTTCGCTGGTGCGCCAGAACGAGATTCTTTTGGTTGATGCCAAATTGGGACAAATCATCGCCCGCGCTCCGTTTGAAAATCCCCGGGCATTGGCCTTCGATGCTTCCGGAAATCTTCTCATTCTAACGGACGCATCCCTCGTCCGCTCAACCATACACGGACTTCCGAACGCCGCGAATCTCTCCGAAATCAAGATGCTCATTACCAACCTCGATGATCCCCACGGCCTCGCCATCGATCCCCGGGGTTCCATCTACATTTCCGATCGTGGCACTTCCCATCAGGTGAAAATCTTCACCCCGGATGGCAAACCCGCGGGCACGCTCGGCAAGCCCGGAGCACCTTCCGCAGGCATCTATGACGAACAACACATGAACAACCCCAGCGGTCTGGCGATCGATGGCACCGGCCAGATCTGGGTCACTGAAAACGATTACCAGCCCAAGCGGGTCAGCGTCTGGGACCGCTCGGGAACACTCCTCAAAGCCTTCTACGGGCCTTCCGAATACGGCGGCGGAGGCACCCTCGATCCTGCCGACAAATCGCGTTTCTACTATCGCGGGATGGAGTTCGCCCTCGATTGGAAAACCGGCACCGACAAGCTGGTCCGGGTCCTTTACCGCCCTGGTGGGAATGCCGATAGCGGCGAATCCCACACCAACGGCTTCCCCGAGCAACCGATCGATGGCAAGGACGGCAGGTGTTATTTCACCAATTCCTACAACTCCAGCCCCACTAACGGCACACCCGTCGCCACGCTCTGGATCGAGGAAAACGGCATCGCCCGCCGCTGCAACGCCGTTGGTCGCGCACAAGATTGGAGTATCCTCGGAACTCCTGCCTTCCGTTCGGTCTGGCCGGAGGGGACAGCACCTGATGGGGACCGGAGGAGGAATCAGGCGGCCTTCATTTGGAACGATCTCAATGCCGATGGCGAACCCTCGCCGGATGAAGTCATCTTGAAAAAGGGAACGGTCGGTGGCGTTGTTTTCCAACCCGATCTCAGCATCACCTTTTCCCGCCTCGATGAAGTCGCCGTCCGTTTTCCAACCACCCGTTTCACCGAAGCGAAGGTTCCTGTTTATGACCTGCAGCATCCGGAAATCGTTTTCCCGGACGCACAATCCCCAACCACCTCCGGCGGCGACCAACTCATCACCACTCCAGATGGCCAGGCTGTATCGACCGTATCTCCGAAACCTTTCGCACCCCAATCCCTCGGCGGCGGAAAAAACGGCCAAGCCACCTGGTCCTATCCGAGCCTCTGGCCCGGCCTGCATGCCTCCCACGAATGCCCCGTCGCCTCGGAGCCCGGCATGATCCTCGGCACCACACGTCTGCTAGGCCATTTCTTCACACCCGCCGGCGGCGAATCCGGCCCGCTTTTCTCGGTCAACGGCAACATGGGCAACCTATATGTCTTCACCGCCGACGGCCTCTTCCTCGCCGAGCTGTTTCACGACGTCCGCACCGGAAAATCCTGGTCCATGCCCCGCGCCGAACGGGGAGCCAATCTCAACGACCTCTCGCTCCACGATGAGAATTTCTGGCCATCCATCACCACCACCTCCGACGGAAAAACCTATCTCGTCGATGGAGCACGATCTTCTCTTGTCCGTGTTGACGGACTCGATTCCATCCGCCGCATCGCTCCCTTTGAACTGAAAATCACTGCGGCCGATCTCGAAAAATCCAGCGCCTGGCAGCTCACCCGCGAAGCCGCCCGCCGTGCGGAACAAGGCACCGAAACCCTGGTGGTCCCCTTCCTGAAGGCCAAGCCCGAGTGGAAGAATGCAAAATGGGCGAGCATCGACACGCGCGGAGTCCGTGCCAATTTCAACAGCGACTCGAAACCCTACGATGTCACCGCCGCCTTGTCCCTCAGCCCGGATCGCCTCCATGCCATCTTCCGCACCGGCGACACCTCCCTGTTGAAAAACTCCACCGAGACCCCGAACGCGCCTTTCAAAAATGGCGGCTGTCTCGATCTCATGCTTGCCACCAACCCCAAGGCCAATCCCTCCCGGCGCGATCCCGTGCAAGGCGACCTGCGCCTCCTCGTCACACTGAAACCCGATGGAAAACCACTCGCCCTGCTCTACCGCTCCGTCGTCCCTGGCACCACGGAACCTGTGAAATTCTCCTCTCCATGGCGCAGCATTTCCATGGATCGGGTCGATGACGTTTCCGATCTGTTGGAGTTCTCCGCCGATGGCCATGGAACCTACGAATACAGCATTCCCCGAAAAACCCTCGGACTAACAGCGATCAATTCCGGCACCACTCTCGCAGGCGACCTCGGCATCCTCCGCGGCAACGGATTCCAAACGACCCAGCGCGTCTATTGGAGCAACAAATCCACCGCCATCACCTCCGACGTCCCCAGCGAAGCCCAACTCACACCGGCACTTTGGGGAAAATTCACCTTCGAGTAGCAGCGCTCGTGAGTTCATCCGCATTTGCGGCGGGCATGAGGATTTGACACCAGCAAAGATCAGTCCCTCAATGTTTCGCGGGGATTGGGGCAAACCCTACCTCCGCCGCCTAACCTCACACCCCGATGAATTCCTCCACGCAACAATTCAAGACGATCCGATTGCTTGTCACGGCTTGCGCCTTTCTGTCCGGGGCGGTGTCAGCGCATGCCACATCCATCATCTTCCCCACCTTTTCGACTCCGGTTCTCGTGGACGACATGATTGTGGTGACCTCTCCCGATCACTTGCATCTGCTCGGCGTGACGCGCAAAGGAACAAAGATTTGGGACATGCTGTTACCCGCGCGTGGAACCGTTGAAAAACATGAATCCGGCAAAGTGATCCTGATCGTCGGTTCGATCGTCAGCGTCGTGGACCCGCAGAACGGCAGGACGACACCATGGTTCAATTCGGATCCAGCGAACACCCGCCTCACCTACATGGATTCCGCCGATCTGTTCGTCGGAAGTTCCGAAGACGCGAACAAGAAGGGTCAGACGTTGAGGGTTTACGACGGAACCACTCATGACTTGCTGCTGAAGCAAGTGCAGGGCGAGACTGTGGCATACGCGGACAAGGAGTTCATTGTGGTGGCGAAGGGCACCCGCAAGCTTTCGGATCAAGGGTATTCATTCGGCAAAGGGTGGCTGGAGGGATTCGATCGCAAATCCAGATCGCGGCTCTGGAAGGTGGAATTCAAACAACAATCCTGGCCCTTCCATGATGCATGTCGGGTTCGAAACCACCTTGTCTGCGATGACGGCGGCGACCTCATGGTGATTCCGCTGGGCGGAGGAGAAGTCCACAGAAAACCAGCCGACAAGCCTGCCGGTTCGATTGGGCCATCGGGGCTTCGAAACGAAAATGGCGTTTTGGTTTACCTCGCATCCGAGTTGAACTCCAGCGACTTCAACCGCAGCAGACAATCGATCTATCGAGTTAGCATCCCCGAACTCAAAACCCTGGAAACCAAGGTGGTGGAGGTCATCGAGGCCGCTCGGGTGGAAACCGCGGGGGAATATCGCATCACTGACGCGCTTTACCGCACCGCATGCTTCCGACGGGACGGAAGCAAGGTGTGGGAGCATTTTCAGATGCACCGCACGGATGTGGTGGACGGTATGATTTACTTTTCGGACTACGAGAAGGGAATTGCCCGCGTTGGTGCGATCAAGGTTTCTGATGGAAAGGAAAGGATACTGCTTTCCGAGCGTGTCGATTCAAAGTGAGCGGTTGGGGCAACACCCCGGGCGCGGGGAAACGAGCCTCCCCGGCGGCTTCCCACCAAGTTTGCCTGCCACTATCAGATATGCTGCCCGGACCGTCCGCGTTTCCCCATCACGCCTTCGATGCACCCAGCTTTTTCGACAAGGGCATGAGGACGACAAGGCCCACGATCGCGGTGACGACGACCATGATGACGACTTTCGGGTCGGTGAAACTCTGGCTGGCGACGACGACCGCAGCGGCGATGTTTCGTTGAGCGGTGCCGAGGCCAAGCACGCTGCGGACGTCGGCGCTCGAACCGCCTAAGAACCAGCCAAGCGCTAGGGCAATGGTCACGAAGAGGATGCTTGCGAAAATGCCGCCGGTGCCGAAGACGGAGAGCACGCTGCTGAAGTTCCCGACCACAAACAACCCGATCACCATGAGCAGAGTCATGCCTGAAATTTTCGCCAAAGGCGGCTTCGCGCGAGAGGCGATGTTGGGAAACTTTGCATTGACCAGCAGGGCGACCGCGAGCGGCAGCAGCATCAGCAGAACCAGCGAACGCGCGATCTTGCCGGGATCCACAGAGACTCCTGGCAGGAGCAGCGGCAGGACCAGCGGAAGGAATCCGACGGTGACCACCATCAGCAGGACCATCAGGCCCACGGAGAAGGCGACGTTGCCCTTCGCGTTTTGCGCCAGTTTGGGGAGAAACGGCGCTCCGGCCGCCATGCCGAGGAGCAGCAGTCCGACACCGAGTGGTTCTTCAAGTCTGAGCACCTTGGCGAGGCCGATCGCCACTGCGGGCATGATGACGAAGTTCGCCACGAGGGCCACACTCACTAGCTTGATGCTGCGCAGGGGCGCGACGATTTGCGAAACCGTAAGACCGAGTCCCACCGCCAGCATGCTGGATACAACGAAGACAAGCATGACGAACGGGGTGATTTTCTGCAGGAATTCCATGTTGTGGGTGTTGATAGATTTAATTGGGGAAAATGAGCGTGATGCCGAGGCGCAGGCCCCATTCGGGCGCGCCGCTCGGGCCTTCGAGATAAAAGCGCGGACCGAATGCGACAGACATTTTCGTGCTGCCTAGATCGAAAAGCTGCCGAACGACACAGTTGATCGGCACAGTCCACTGCCCGCGCGCCCAATCGTAAGTGGACTCGGTGTTGATAGAGAACGTGGTCTTTGACTCGGTCGTGTAGTCAATGAACGGCTGGAGGAATGTCGCGTTCACTTCGCTGCGCTTCTCGTCGTCGCCGTGGAGCGACCAGGTGTGATTCGTTAGCGCGCCGATGGTCCATGGGCCGTCTCGTTTCAGCAGGCCAACTGTCGGACCAATGCTCAACTGATCAGTGCCGAATCGATCTTCAGTCGCGGTCGGCAGTATGAAGATCGGGCCGACACCCCAGCACCATCCATTATCCTCCGCGTTGGTGGGCGAGAGGAAAAAACTCTGCGCGGTGTCTCCGAAACCGGAGTCGGACTGCTGGCCATTTTCCTGGTAAATCACCGGCAGGACCGTGCGTGAGATGATGTTCCAATCGCGGTTGATCGCAAACGGGATCACCGGCTGCACCGTGAGCGTATAGCGAAAGTCATCGTCGCCCTCGCCCAGGCCGAAGTCCGGGTTCTGGTTGATCGGCACGTTGATTACGTCCGCAAACGGATTCGTGAGTTTGCGCGCGAGCGCGAGCGACGGTTCCTCCGCAGCTGCGCTGGCGACAAGTGCGAATAATGGCAGCGCTCGCTTCACTTCATCGTCACGAGGTTGCGCCAGAAGTTGGCGATACTGTCGGAGACTCCGAAGAGCACGGTGAAGTGCGTCGAGTCCGTCATCACGATGTCGCCGGCGCGCTGTTCGGTCGGCGGGAGCCAGAGCAGGCTGTTGAATTCAGTGTTACCTGCTTCGGTGAACGGATGCGGACGTTCCATGTCAATTGGCTGGCGCCCGAGCACTTGGACGCTGTTTCCAGCTTCCTCGGTGAGCGAGTAGTGAGGTAGATGTGGATGCATGCTGAGTGCGGTCACGTCTTTGAGCAGGCCCTTCTTGTCGAGGTCGCGGAAGGCGGTCATCGGCGCGATTTCCTTAGTGCCCTTGATGACCGCGGGACGCAGGCCCCATTCGTTCCATACAGGAATGCCGAGGCCCTTCATCAACGAGCGCGTGTATTGGCTGAACCGCTGCTGCCACGGCACGAGCGGATCGCGGTGATGGTCGTATTCCATCCGGCGCTGCTTGTTGTCCTGCGTAAAGCCCACGTCGTGGTGCGGTGCGCACATGAGGCAGGTGCCCTCGCGCTGGAGCCATTTTTTGATCGCAGCGATTTCCTCCGGCATCGCCTCCTCTTCGCCGAGCAGGTGGTCGAGACCGAAGATGAGAAGGGTGTCGCAATCGGCGAGAATGCGCTCGTCGATCGGCAACTTGAAGCCCGCCTGATCAATGCGCTGGAAAACGGCGACGGGTTGGCCGGTGGCTTCCTCCGCTAGTTTTTGAAAGTTCTGCGTCGAGCGGTGGAACAGTTCGAGCGTGCCAGCGATGCCTTGCAAGAATTGCGCGGCGCTCCACTCGGGCGTCTCGTAGTTCGGCCACAGCACTCGCCGCACTTCGGTCATCGTGGAAAAGCGGTTCTCCATCGCGTTGACGTCGCGCTGCGTTTCCCACGGGTAGCTCCACGTCCAGTAGATGCTGATGCGGCGCTTGCCAGCCGTGTATTTTCGCAGGACGTGGTTTTGGTTGTAGGTGCGGGCGGGAAGGATCGGCGTGCTCATGGTGCCTGGTTGTTGGTGAAATTTTCCCTTAAAGGGAGGACGGGAACTACGGATTGCAAGAGGGTTTCGAAAAACGCGGCACCCACCCTCTGGTGTCTTGTGAATATTCGATGGATCAGGTTACTCATCACTGCGGTAACTACGTCTCCAGTTCACTAAGCCAACGCAACGCCCGCAGTCCCGGCATAAAGCAATATTCACCACCCCGGGTGACTACAAATCTTGGAATGCCTTTCAAACGTCGTCTCACAGGTTTTTGCGGTATGGAAAAATTGATTTCATGTGATCCACATAATGGATCTCTATCTTCGTCGGCCCCAATGAAGACACCGTCGTTAACCCACTGAGATTGGACAAACTCGAACTGGCGGCCAATGTATGCACCCACAAACGCGAATACGATTCCGCGATCGACTCCATCATCCTCCATGACCCCTTCCGGAAGCATCGGTCCATAAGCCGTGCCGCGCCGAATCATCCGGTGAATGCGGGCCACACCAGCGATTGCCGCATCTCGCGGGTTGCAGCGGCGCATATGCGAGCCGCCCGGTGTTTTCAAACCCGCCGGGTCTTCTGCTTCAAAAAGGAAGTCGTTGTTCCGTCGCGGATCGGCCCCAAGTTCGGGGTCATCATGAAAGGGACAGAGTGCCAACGGTGCGCCGCTACGCCAGCGCCCCATCATTTTTGCCGCCAGCAATTCCTCAGCTTCCACATTCGTGGAGTTGGTTTTTAGATATTGACGGAAATCGGCGACACGCTGGTGCAACTTGCGGAAAGCCACGTAGGTTCCGTTCCGGCCGAGAATATCGGGCACGGTTCGCTGCACACCCCGCATCTCATCGCTATAGCCCAGCACAAACTCCCCCGCCTTGAATGGCACTTCTTGCGGATTGGTTCCCGGGATGCCGCTGCCTTCAATCGCCGGATGGCTGATCCCGTCCCGAAATCCAAATTGTTCCTTTTCTGTCTCTAATGCATGACAGTTCTGACGCCAGATGGCTTTGATTCCTGGCATGTTGCGATAAGTTTCGCGCGCCCGATCGAGAGCTGCTTCCAGTCGTTGCTCATCGGGCGCGACCACCACCAGCACAACATGAAGGTCCGGCCCTCCTAACGGTTTTTCCCAGTTTTCAGGCGCACTCTCGCCCACATCCCCGAGCTCGCTGGCACGCGCCGCCATTCCCTGGCGAAACTCCCATGACATGCTGTCGATCGCTTCTTGTGGAACGCCGAGAGCCTCGAGTCCTTTGCAGGTCACCGCAACACTGACCGAAACGTCGGCGAGCGGACCCTTTGGATTAGCCGCTGATGTGACAACTCGAGAAACCCGTTGCATCAACTCCCTACCCGTCTTGCGATCGTCGATGCGGAAACCAATGTAAGTGGCCGCATACGGAGTCGGACGCGGACGCAATACCCCGCTTTGGATATCGTCGAGCTCTAGAATGTTATCCGTAACGTCGCTCATGATCATGAATTTAAGACACGTGCTGCTTGGTAGCGCCTTTGGTCCAAGCCCAGGACGCAATGCGCCACCCATCGCTGAGCTTACGAAGTGCAACCGTAAAAAACGCATCCCTTTGCGTCACCTGGGAGCCACGTAAATTGAATGTCATCGTCGCTGGAAAACAACAGTACGCACTATCGCCGGTGATGTTGTCGTGAATGGCCTCGCCCAGTGTGACCAAATAACCTGAAACGCCAAGGTGCTCGCCCTCTATCATTGCATCACGATACCAATCCTCGGCTGCGGTCGGGCCATGCCACACGTGCGGTGCCATCCCATCTAGAATCGACATCGGGACAGCACACATGGCCGCCATGACCTTCGTGTCACCGTTATTAAAGCCCTCAATGAACTGGCGCACGGTTGCGGCCGGGCCTGTCGTGTCTGGCAGTGCGGTAACTGTGTTCATGGAATTCTTTTGATCCTAAAACAAATATGTCTTATGGTACTCAGATTCTCACTGCAACTGATCAAGCATTTCTGTGAAAGCACTCTTGAGCTTCAAAGCCTTCTTGATTTCATCAGCGCTGACGAAGGGATATTCCCCGTATTCCAGGAAGCTCGGGACCTGGTGCTCGCGGACATATTTGACGAAACCCTCCGGATTGGTCGCCCAATCCGCCGGGAAACCTTCGAGGTTTTCGAAAACGGTATTCACGCCGCTTGCGCCAAAAAGCGCTACGGCATCCTCCGTATACTTGTCAAATTCCGTATCGAAGATGCCCTGATACATGAAGTAGGTTTCGCCGTTGATCGGAAACAACAGCCAGCGCAGGTAGTGCAGTTTCAGCGACGCGAGGAGATCGGGTTGTTTCGCTACCGCTCCCTCAATCTTCTTGGCGTGTTCGTGAAAAACCGCTTCGCGCCCGGGAATGACCTTGGCCAGAATCGAGAAGCCGTAACAGGCCGGAGTTTTAGGGTAAATAGGTCCATATTTCCCTTGCGGCAGGTGATCGGTCTCTTGGGGAATGGCCATTGCCTGCGGTGTAATTTCCATAATAGTTGCTCCTTTGGTTGGTTACTTATTTATGCCGCCGATCTGGTTTTCAAAGCGGAATTCGCTTCTGAGGGCTTCCCCCAGTTTCACGATCAATATCGACATTGAGCGGCTTGCGTCAAGCACTGGTTCGTGCGTGCTGCGGCTGCGGCGAAACAAGCCTCTACGATCAGCGGGCCGGCGACGGGAAGAGCGGTTCAACCGTAAATTGCTCCACAGCTAACACCGAACATTTTCCGGCTCATTCGCCTGCCCAACCGGTTTCAAATTGAGCGTGCGGGTTACACTTGCCGCCGCCCTTCCCAGAATCCCCGCGTAGGTGGGAAATGAAAGCGGAACGTGCGCGAGCTCATCGACCCGCATGCCAGCGGCGATCGCGATCGCCGCCACTTGCGCAATCTCGACCGCCTGTTCGCCGACGACGTGGCAGCCGAGAATCTCGTAGCTCGAGCGATCGACGATCAGCTTACAGAACCCTGCTGTTCGCCCGTCGATGATCGCCCGCGTGGTCGAATCAAAGTTGACGATCGCAGTCGCGACTTCGTGATTTTCCCGTGCCTTCGTTTCTGTCAGGCCTACCTGCGCATACTCCGGGTCAGTGAAGCTACCGATCGGATTTACTTTTCCATCAAGTGTCATCGTCGCACCCTGCACGGCGTTTGTGGCTGCAATGAAGCCGTCTTGTATCGCTGGGGGAACCAACATCAAACGCCCGGTAACATCCCCCGCGGCAAAGATATGGGGCGCAGAGGTTCGGAGGTTGGAGTCAACCTGCACAAAACCGCGATGATTGATTTCCACGCCTGCGGTGGGGAGATCCAGCGCTGCAGTGTTCGCGATCCATCCCACCGCCACGACCGCGAGCGCAGCTTCGGCATGGTCTCGTTTACCGTCTTTGGTGAAAATCATTCGCACGCCGCCCGGCGTCTTCTCAAAGGATTCGATGGCTCCGAAGCCTTCATGCACCACCATTCCCGACTGACGAAAGGCTGCCGCAACCGCAGCGGACACGTCCTCGTCTTCGGTAGGGAGAATGCGCGGACCGGTTTGAAAAAATTGAATCCGGGAGCCGAACGCATTGAAAATCGAGGCCACCTGCGCTCCCGTAGCCCCTCCGCCAAGGACCATCATCGAGGGTGGCACCGAGGTGAGATGCCAGGCATCGCTATGGGTGGCCGTCAACTCGGCGCCAGGAACAGAGAGGCGCCGGCTCATACCGCCGGTGCAAATGATGAATTTTTCCGCCTGAAGTCGCAGCCCGCTGGTCGTTTCAATCGTGTGCGGGTCGGTGAAACACGCATCGCCTGCCCGCTCAAAGACGCTCACCCCCGCGGCATCGACCTGTTGTCGGAAAGTCGATTGAGCTTGAACTTCACTAACAACCTCGCGGACACGTGCGAGCAGCCGGGGGTAATCGAGCACTGGCTCGCCCACGCTGATGCCATAGAGACCTAGCTGACGCGCTTCTCGGATCAACCGGCCGGCATGCGCCAGTGTCCGGACCGGAACCGGCCCGTCGTTGGCCGCCATGCCGCCGAACTCGGCATGGGCGATAAGTGCCGTCTTGGCACCTAGATCCGCGGCTCGGAGGGCGGCGACTACACCCGCCGGGCCAGCGCCGATAACAATGACGTCAAAATTCACGATCTTTGCTCAATTGCAATTTCAACCGCGCCTTCAGGCTGCATATCAGTGAGAGGAATGGTTAAGTATTGCTCCATACTACCCATGCGACGAAGCGAAGTCTATTCAAGATTGGGCGTATCGGACAGGAAAGCCGCTGGGGGTTCGTTGGGGAGAATGGTTCCATTACCATGATTGCATCATCCTGCGGAGATGCTATCGCCCGGCAGTGCGGAGTCTTCTCTGGATTTCTTGGTCGCCACCCAGCCCATGAAAATCTGATAGCCGAGCGCCAGCAGGGTGGCACCCACGAACATGCCGAGGATGCCTCCCGTTCCCATTCCTCCAAGCGCGCCCAGCAGGATGACGGGCATCGGCGCGTCCACGCCGCGGCCGAGCATCAGCGGCTTGAGAACATTGTCGATCATGCCTGCGACGAAGAGCAAAATGCTGTAAACGCTGGCCGCGCCGGTGCCGTAGTCTCCGCTGGACCAGATGTAAATGATGGCCGGCAGCGTGACGATCAGAGCGGGCACTTGAGCGATGCCGAACACCAGGACGATGGCGGACAGCGCACCGGCCCATGGCACACCTGCAACCAACAGGCACACGCCAACGACGATGGCCTGAATGAAAGCCACGCCAATGACGCCTTGGGCGACCGCACGGATGGTGGCCGTTGATAATCGAGCGAAATCACGGCCGCGCTCCGGGCCGATGATCCGGTCGAAGATCGCCCGGCTGCCGCTATCACCGCTCTTGCCGAAAGTCATGATGATACCGGCGACGATGAACGAAGCGAGAAACATCAACAGCCCGCCACCGATGGCGGCGACGATGCCCAGCGACGTCTTCGCCAAGTCACCGATCTTCGGCTGCATGCTTTTCACCAACGCTGGCAGATCGTCGTGTGCCTGCCACCACATGGCATGCACTTTCTCGCCGATCACCGGCCACGCGGCAATCTTGTCGGAAGGTGCCGGAATCTCCAGCGAGTTCGTCTGCACTTTATTTATCAACTCCTGCACCGAGTCTCCCAACGAATTCACCAGCACTGCGACCGGTGAAACGATCAACACGAAGCCGACGATAACCAGTGTCGCAGAGGCAAGGCCCTGCCGACCACCCATCCGGCGGGCAATCATCTGGTGCAGCGGGTAGAGCGTGACGGCCAGGATCAGCGCCCAGACCATCAGGATCAAGAACGGTGAAAAGACCCGGTAGCAGATCATCGCCAGAGCCATGATCAGGCCGGCGCGGATCAGGACATCGAGGAGGCCAGCCGTAAGACGGGGCTCCAACTCATTATTGGTTTTTGGTGGGGTATTCATGTGTGACCTCGGTCTGGATTCTAATGTCTCAATCAGGTATTGGCAGCAGGCGCGGGCTTGGCATTTCATGGAGATCCCCGCAGCCCGCCATTGCTGAAAGCTTTCAGGCGATTTCGCTTTTTGCCTCCTCATTTTCCGGGCGTCGATCAAAAGTCGCCGTTTTTTGTTTCGCACCGACGGCAACGGTCTCGGCAATTTTGTGTTCGGCCGGTGCCAGATGAAACAAAGATGCTCAGAATCTGCGGATGGCGGGTACGGAGGGCGTTCATCTTGAACGCCGGGTGCGACGGACATTCCTGCGCGCCGTCCGCCCCTGCCGATCGCAGATCGACGCTCCGCTACCCCTCAAACCGAAATGGCTGGAAAATGCGGGACAACTATCGTCGCTATTTTTTCGAAACGACGCGCAAGTGGGAGAGCATCGGGCGGTGGTCGGAGGCAAGCGGCTCGTTCACGATCTCCGTGCCAGCGTCTTCGAGTCCGGCCGTCGCGCCATCACGCAGCAGCACAAAATCGATAAGTTTGTCCGGCTTGTCCGCCGGGAAGCTCAGGTCTGCGCCATTCTTCGACTCGCAGCGGCGAAATCCGGCGTCGGCGAAGAGTTTGAAAATAGGGGAATCGGGCGTGGCATTGAAATCGCCTGCGAGGATTGCCGGTAGCGACTTGTTGTTTTCCTTGTCGAGCACGGCAAGAAGCGCCCGGGTGTTCGAGAGGCGAGCCGCGTCGCTCTTTTCGGAACTGTCCAAATGAACGGATACGAACATCACCTCGCCACCGTTCGGGAGCTTCGTGACAATCAGGGCGGCGGCGCGATCCTCGACCGGCGTCGGCAGCGGGATGGTGATTTCACGCGTGATCGGGAATTTCGAAAAAGTCGCCGTGCCATATTCGCCGCCCGCGAACTTGATCGCCGGGGCGTAGTGGAACTTCAGCGCGAGCGCGTCCGAGAATTCCGCAGGGACATCCACCCCGCCCACCCGCGTCGTCTTACGATCCACTTCCTGCATCGCGAGCAGATCCGGTTTCAGCGCGGCGATGACGCGCTGTTGAAGCGGCCGGTCGTACACGCCGTCCATGCGCCGCCCGCCGTTGCGGATGTTGAGCGAGACGACGGTCAATTCGGTCGCCGCCGGTTTTTCAGGAGCCGCCGAGATTGCGGAGATCCCGAGCGTGGCGACGCTGGCGATGAGTGAAACGGCCCGGGAAACAAACATGCTGTGATTTTCGAGTTTTCTTCCTGCAATCAAATCCCGCGGAGATCGTTAGAGAATATGTATCCTCTATTTGCCGACCTTCTCGG
>JBDSNC010000181.1:0-9270 GCA_039915545.1 Luteolibacter sp. | reverse complement strand
GAACGGACGGGGCGGGGGGAATTCATGAGCGTGGAGTTTGACCAGTGGGATAACTTTGAGAATACAGTCAATCGCCCTGATGCAAAGGGGGAAACCGACCGCTCCGGACTGGGCGATGACGGTCGTGAGTGCCGGTGCATCTGGAATCCGCCGTCCGCGAGGGCTACCCCATTTTTGCCAAAAATAGCGCTCTTCACGGTAGGGCGATTCAAGCTTGAATGGCCTTGTCCGAAATTTTCACCACCTTACGACGCCGATGAAAAAATCCCTCCTGCCGCGCCTCGCCCTGTTTGTCTCTCTCGCTCAGTCCATCACCCCCGATCATCTGGCGGCTGCCGAAAGCCCGCCTCGCGAGCGCATCCTTTTCACCAAAGACTGGCGCTTCCACAAGGGCGACTCCGACGGTGCGGGCGACTCGTTGAAATACGGCAAGCTCAAGCCGTGGTTGTTGCCAACGGCTGGCGATTTCGTCAGCGCTCCCCCAGCAAAACGGCCGGACGGCGAGGCTCCCGGGGAAAAGCTTGATTTCACCCAGGCCGCGTTCGACGACTCCCAGTGGCGCTCGCTCGATCTCCCCCACGACTGGGGCATCGAGGGCGCGTTTGACCAAGCGCTGCCGGGCGAGACTGGCAAGCTGCCGTGGTTCGGCGTCGCCTGGTATCGGAAATCCTTCGATCTAACTGCTGCCGATCACGGCCGCCGGATCTCGTTGGAAATCGATGGAGCGATGGCCTACTCCGCCGTCTGGTGCAACGGCCGGTTCGTCGGTGGCTGGCCCTACGGCTATGCGTCCTACCGCCTCGATCTTACGCCCTATCTCGAGGACGGGGCGAACTCCCTCGCCATTCGCCTCGACAATCCCGAGCAGTCGTCCCGCTGGTATCCCGGCGGTGGTATCTATCGGAATGTCTGGCTGGTAAAGACCTCGCCCGTGCATGTCGAGCCGTCCGGCACAGTTGTCACGACGCCTGAGATTTCTCCTGAATCCGCCGCGGTTGAAGTTCTATCAAAAATCACCAATCAATCCTCCGAGCCCGCCAAAGTCCGGGTGGTCACTCAAATTTTCAAACTTTCCGCAGCGGGGGTTGCGGAAGGATCCGCGCTTTTCAATTCCACTCCCGCAGCGCTGGAGGTCCCGGCTGGCGGAATATTGCCCACGACGGCAAAGCTGAAAATCGCCAAACCAAAGCTGTGGAGCCCGTCCAGTCCGGAGCGATACATGGCGGTTACTTCGGTCCAACAAGGCAACAAGACCGTCGATCGTTTTGAAACTCCATTCGGAGTGCGCAGCTTTGAATTCACCGCCGATGACGGTTTCCATCTCAATGGCAAGCGCGTCCCGCTGAAGGGCGTGTGCCTGCACCACGACCTCGGCGCGCTCGGTGCCGCCTTCAATGTCCGCGCCGCCACCCGGCAGTTGGAGATGCTTCAGGAAATGGGCTGCAACGCCATCCGCACCTCGCACAATCCGCCCGCACCGGAGTTTCTCGATCTCTGCGACCGCATGGGATTCCTCGTCATGGATGAATTTTCCGACACTTGGACCCGCGCCAAGAAACCCAATGGCTACGCGAAGCTCTTCAACGACTGGTCGGAAGCCGATGTCCGCGCCATGGTCCGCCGTGATAGAAACCATCCGTCCATCGTCTTCTGGAGCATCGGCAATGAAATCGGCGAGCAGGAGGATCCCAAGTATTTCCCGATCGCGGAAAAACTGCGGGCGATTGTCCACGAGGAAGACCCGACCCGCCGCGTCACTGCCGGCTGCGACCGCCCGCGGGCGGGCTCCAACGGATTCCAGAAAACCGTGGACGTCTTCGGCTACAACTACAAGCCGATGCTCTACGCGAAGTTTCACTCCGAGAATCCGGGCATTCCACTCTACGGCAGTGAGACGTCGTCCGCCATCAGCTCGCGCGGCGAGTATGTTTTCCCCGTTAGCAACAACAAGGCCGACGGCAAGATCGGCTTCCAGATGAGTTCCTACGACCTCTACGCTCCCGGCTGGGCGATGCCGCCGGACACCGAGTTCAAGGGGCAGGATGAAAATCCGTTTGTCGCGGGCGAATTCGTCTGGACCGGCTTCGACTACATCGGCGAGCCCACTCCCTACAACGACGATGTCACCGTCCTGACCAATTTCCACACGCCTGAGGAAAAGGCCAAGGCGGAGGAGGAAATCAAGGCCCTCGGCAAACTCAAGGTGCCGTCCCGCAGTTCCTACTTCGGCATCATCGACCTCGCCGGATTCAAGAAGGACCGTTTCTATCTCTATCAAGCCCGCTGGCGTCCCGAGCTGCCGATGGCCCACATCCTGCCACACTGGAACTGGCAGGATCGCGTTGGCGAGATCACTCCCGTCCACGTTTATACTTCCGGCGATGAGGCCGAGCTTTTCCTCAACGGCCAGTCGCTCGGCCGTAAGAAGAAGGGAAAATTCGAATACCGCATCCGTTGGGACGACGTGAAATACGCTCCCGGCGAACTCAAGGTCGTGGCCTACAAGGACGGCAAGCCGTGGGCCACCTCGTCCGTCAAAACCACCGGCTCCGCCGCCAAGCTCATTCTAACACCGGATCGCGCGAAGATTACCACCGACGGCAACGACCTCTGCTTCGTCACCGCCACCGTCGCTGACAACGACGGCCTGATGGTCCCGCGTTCCCATCCACAGGTGAAATTCGAAATCACCGGCCCGGGCGAAATCGTCGCCACGGACAACGGCGACGCGACCGACCTCACCTCGTTCAAATCGACCGATCGCGCCGCCTTCAACGGCCTCGCCCTCGCCATCGTCCGTGCCAAACCCGGCTCCTCCGGCCCCATCACCCTCCGCGTCACCGCCGAAGGCCTCGCACCTGCGGAAGTCATCGTGAACGGCGGGAAGCCGTGACCATGGCGGGTTGTTTCAAACAGAAATGACGTCCCGGAGCTTCGTCGAAAGAAGGATGCAATCCACCCGTGCTTTGGGATACGCGCGTCCAATCACTTCGCGGTAAGCTGCCATTTGCCCTGAGTATCGCTCCGCCAGTTGCCCGATCTCATCCACGGCGTCTGTTTTGAAATCGATCACTTCCACCAACGTCACAGCGCCGTTGGCGTCACGGTGGAGATGAAGCCGGTCGATCACGCCGCTGAGCCATTTGCCGTCGAGTGTCGCATCGATCGGCTGCTCACGGAGGAGTTCGATCGGCCTGCCGCTGCGTTCGAACAGGGTGCGGAGTGACGGGATTTTCAAAATGGAGCGGACTAGTTCGCCCGCGTCATTGTTGGGCAGGGTGGGGAATTTCTCGTCCACCCATTCGACCTGCTCGAACGCGGCGTGGACTTGCGTGCCGAAAACCATTCCGCTAGCCGAGTGGGCGATGGCACCGTCCTTCTTCTTGGCCGCGCTCGGCGTCGTGCGTTCGCGACGGGGAGTGGCGTTTCCGAGTGATGAGTGCTTTCCGGGTTTCGCTTTTTCCTCCAAAAGGGAAACGCGGTTGCTCCATTCGGACGAACCGGCTTGATAGATAACGCCGGGTTCGCCGTTTGATCCCACGGAGGTGGCCAGCCAGTTGGCGAGCGACGGTTTGTCCGCATCCTGCCTTTTGGCCGGTGGCTCCAGCAGAACGTAGAGTCCGCGCTTCGAACGTGTGAGCGCGACGTAGAGCATGCAGAACGCTTCGTAGCGCTGGGATGCTCCCCATTTCTCCTCGGCCTCGCGCATTTCCGGCAGAAGCTCGCGCGCCCACTTCGGCGGCGGTTCGGTGATCCAGCCGGGTCCTTCCGCCACGTCGAAATGCAGGGCCGATGGAATGCTGTCGTTAGGCACATCCGGCAGAACCACCACGTCGAAGCCCAAGCCTTTCGACTTGTGGATCGTCATCACCTGCACCGCCGCCACGCCGGGACTTTGGGAAACGGTCAGGCGCTCCACCCAGTCCGCCGCCTCGCGGGCGGTTGCGCCGCCCTGGGCATCGAGATTGGAAAGCGTCATGATCAGATCTCCCGCGCGGCGGCGGCCGAAGTCGGACCAATCCGCCCAGCAGAGTTCGGCCACTTCCTCGATCATTCCGGCGAAACCGGTTTCCGACGCGCGGCCTAGCAGTCCTTCCCAGATCTGCTGCCAGAATCCGCCGAATTTCGCCCGGAGGCCTGCCGCCAGCGGCGACATCTCGACCATTTCCCAGGCGAACGCGTCCGCCGGATCGGCCAGCCACTTGAGCAGATGGCCGAGCGCGATGCCCACCGGATGATCCTTCGCCGGCTCGCGCTGGCCTTCCTCGATCACATCGAATCCGCAGGCGCGGAGATGGTCGGCGATTTCCCGCACCTTCGAATTGCTTCTCACCAGCACGCCGCAGGTCATCGCGCGCCGGCCGACGCCGAGTTCCGCTAACAAATCACCCAGCCGCACCAGCCGTTCCTCCCATTTTCCTTCCACCACCTCCACCCGCGCCTCACCGCTTTTCGTCGCTGCTTTCAAGGGTTCCGCCGGGAAATGCTCCTGCCATTCCCAGCGATCCGCGGCGTTGCCGAAAAACTCCTTCATCGTGGAAACATCGCCGCAGACCTGGTTCACCAGCGAGAGGACTTCCGGGCACGAGCGCCACGATTCAGATAGAGGTTCGATTTCCAGTCCGCCCTTGTAGCGGTTCATCACTTCGTCGAACAAACCTACCTCGCCGCCGCGCCAGGCGTAGATCGCCTGTTTTCTATCACCCACGATGAAAACCGAGCCTTCGCCATCGCCCGCCGCTTCGTCGATCAGCGGCAGCAGCCCGGTCCAGTCGGAGCCGCTGGTGTCCTGGAACTCGTCCAGCAGCCAGTGATCGAAACGCGCGTCGAGGCGGAAATCCACGGCCTCGCGGCGCAGGCGGGCGTCCTCGCTTCTCACCCACTGGCCCATCAGAACCTTGACGTCATCGAAGCCGAGCAGCCCGCGCCGCCGCAGTTTCGTTTCGCAGAGTGTGTCGTAAATCGAGACGACGTCGTGCAGCGCGCGCGTGCGGGTGAGCGCCGCCGCCATTTCGCAGCGGGCGGCGAGATTGACCATTTCCCGCAGCGCGTCGCCGCTAGGTCCGGTGATGAGGAATTCCTTGTAGAGCCTGACGTGCAGCGGACCGTTGGGAGTGGACGCCGCCTTCATGATGCTTTCCAAAAGACTGGCCGCACCGCCGAGACTGCCGCTGCCGATGGTGTGGTTCACCAGTGTTTCGATGACCTTTTCCAAAGCCGCACGCTGACGGTTGTCGGTGTAGTCAATGCCGTCGAGTCCGCGTGCGGCACGGGCTGATAGGGCGAGCTTCTGTTTTTCCCATTTGGTGCGGTCCACTCCTGCCAGAAACGCGGGGCCCCATTCCAGATCGTGTTTCGTCCGGTAACGGCCATGCCACGCCTGCACGAAATCGCGCAGCCCTGCCTGCACGCCTTGGGATTCCTTGCCGATCGTGGCCCGACGGAAGGCGTGGAGGAATTCCTCACCATCCTTGCCTTGCAGGGCCTCGCCGAGGATCGCCGCCAGAATCTCATCCGCCGCCGCTTCCGCGCGCGGGCCTTCGAGCAGATCGAATTTTCCGCCGGTCAGTCCGAGCTCGTATTGGAAGCCGCGCACGACCCGCGAGAAGAAGCTGTCCATCGTCCCCAAGGTGAATCGCGGCAGCGCCCTAACGACCTTTTCCAGCGCCTCGCTGAAATCCGCATCCGGCAGCTTCAGATCCTTGCGTAATCCGGCGGCGGTCGGTTCCTCGCTCGCCGCTTTGGCCAGTTTTGTGAGCACCGAGTCCGCGAATTCACCCGCCGCCTTGCGGGTGAACGTGAGCGCCACGATTTTTTCCGGAGCCACGCCTTTCGCCACCAGTCCGATCACCCGGTTTCCCAACTGGAAGGTTTTGCCGGACCCCGCGGAGGCAAGGATGAGCAGGTTCGGAGCGAGAATATTCATTGTTGGCGCCAGCTTGGCTTCAACTTTGGTTTTCGGAAACTCCGAAGTTCCAAAACCGTCCTGTTCCCGGCGGTTGGAGGATTGCCACCCGCACGCTGGAGCGGGAAATCCAAGCCATGCTGCGGCAGGCTTTTGTTTGGTGACAGCCGCCAAGTGATTCCGGTGGCCGTGGTTTGCAAAACGCCGGTGCGGGGCAACGAGTGGATTGTCAAAGGGGAGAAGGTGCTGAAGGGGGGGTAACAGTTGGGCCAATGGAACGGTGGCAGGATCTGGCAGGGAATTTTTTCCGGCAGCCCGCCGCGCCACCGGCTACCGCGCGAAATCCGGATCCCCGGTGACACCTGGCCTCGCGTGTTCGGCTCGTCCGCCGATGGTCAGACCACCCTCACCGGCCTGACGAATATGAGGGCCGGATTTCCCGGAAATCAGAAACCATCGAAGCCACGTATCGGTTTGACTACGAAACCCCGGAAGCGCACGTATCCGAATCTTTCGGCAGCCTGAAAATACGTCGTAAACCTTTCAACAGTAGGAATGTCTGGCATGGATTATCAGAATTGAATTGAGGTTTTCCCCGGATGTACCCATCTTCGCAGGACAGAACACGCTGTTCGGTCGAAACATAAAACAAGAAATGATCATCATTTATCGTTGGCGCGGAGCGGGTCTCTTAGCACTTCTCATTTTTCCGATAGTGATGATCGTCGGACTGATGGCGTCTGTGAATTTGTTGGGGAAGGATTTCACAAAGTTGCACTTTAAAGACCTTGTCATTGCTGTGATCTTCATTTGCGGCATTTTGTGCCTCGGAATTGGGCGTTGGCTCAACCGAGAGAAGGTCGTTCAAGTAGTCGGAGAGAGAACCAATGTAGTTGAAACGACATTAGGTGACTTTCACATGTTGTGGGGAATCCCACTTCAACACTGGTCTTGGATCTACTTTGCTGCTTCAGTTGTGGCGTTCTTAGTCTGGCATACATAGATGAAACAAGACGAGACGCAGCAACCCCTGTCATCCGCCCCTTTTACATGATCTTCTGTGACTTCAACCTCAACCCTGCGTTTATCGCTCACCCTCGCTGGTAGAGGGATGCGCATCTGACGTCCGGTAATGAATACTCGTCCTCGAATCTTCATCGTCTGCACGCTGCTGGCAATTGGCGTGTTCTGGGCGATTTTGCTCTTCACATCAAGGAATCATCCCCTTGCCAAAGCACTGGGACTACCGACAGTTGAAGATAACGCGGAAAGCACAATCAATCAAAGCGAAAGGGTCTTGGTATTTGCGAAGAAGGGCGTGGACTATGACCTATATGAATACATTTGCAACAAGGCGAGTGCGATGTATGGTGAGAAGGATTTTCGGACGGGTGTCGAGATCGGTGCAACACCAAGATTTGATCTTATTGATGCCAAATACTCACAGAACCAGCATAGAGCTTTTGAAATTGTTTCTCGTGATCGGTATTCGAGTATATTTGTGATTGAATATGATTTGTACGTGGTGGTTGTCCTTGCAGATGCACGGATATAGAATAATAACCGAATCAAATCTCGGCGACCAGTTAGCTCCCCGGTCCTCCCCAATCCTGAAGGCCTCTTAAAGGGATGGTCCAGTTAGCTTGGGGCCTTTGCCCCGTAGTGAAGATCGATCCAAACGGCTTCCGTGTCAGGAACTCCTTGAATGAGGTCGGTTCTGCTCACCCACATTTCATTGCTGGATCTTCCACGGAAATCCAGATGAACGACTCGCTGGATCCCCGCCACGATACACTGACGGCAAGACCGAAAGGCCGCACGCCTCGCAGGCTTTCGAAAAGCAAGAAGTTGGCCCTATGCCAGAAGTGCCTCGATCACCTTCTTGGCGGAATAGCCGGTGCCTTGTTCGGGGAGCATGGCGCGGATGCTGTCGAGATCGTCGCCAAGGGTGATGATGGGTGGTTCGGTGGTGCCGTCGGAGCGTCGCTGGGCGAGACCGATGGATGCGCCTAACGAATTACAAAGACAGACGGATCCGGTGGTGCGGGTGATGCCGCCGCCCTTGGAGGTGTAGATGCCGACGGGTTCGGCGGAACAGCGGAAACCCACAGAACCGTCCTCTTTCATGTAGGTTTCACGCAGCACGCCGAGATCGCAGACGCGCTCGCGGTGATCGTAAATCTGAGGGTTCGAGAGCGTGCTGGGGAGCTGGGCGACCTTGAAGGGAAATCCGGTGGGTGAGGCGGAGGCGTTGGTGAAAACATCGAGATCATTGCGGCGGATGGCGTCGATGAGCTCGGCCTTGAGCTTGGGGTCGAATCCGGATTCATCGCTGAGTGCGAAGACCGTGCCGACCTGGACGCCCATGGCTCCCTCGGCCTGCGCTTCGCGGAGTTTTCCCTTCAGTCCGTATCCGCCGGCGAGCCAGAAGGGCAGGCCGATCTCACGGAATTTCGAAACGTCGATCGCATCGCGCGGACCATAGATGGGCTCGCCTTTTTCACTGAGCTGCATCGCTCCACGCGGTGGCGCGTTGTGGCCACCGGCGATGGAGGCCTCGACGACGAAGCCATCGACTTTTCCGGATGCCTTGCGGCGGAGGTTTTCTGCCAGAACGGGCGAGGAAACGATGGCGAGGAAGAGAGGCCGCTTCAGCAGGTGCGGCGGTTCATAACAGAAATTCGCGGGATCAAACTCGACGATGATGGTCCGGTCCGCGCCAGTGACGTCGAGACGGAGTTCGGCGGGTTTGCCCTCCGACAGCTTGTCGAGGATGCCGGGGATCTGGCGGGGAATGCCCGCGCCCATGAGCACGGCATCGACACCGGCGAGCATCGCGCCATAAAGCGCGGACATGGTGGGGAGCTGGCTTTTTTCCAACAGATTCAGGCCGACGACGCCGTCGTGCCCTTCCTTCGCGAGCCAGATGGAAACGAAGCTCGCGAGCACCGAGAGTTCCAAAGACGGAGTCGTGGGCGGATACGACATCATCGGCGTGGAGCGGAACGCGGCATCCGGGGCGATGCCGCCATCGACGAAATAACGCTTCACCATGCGCTCCGCCATCTCCGGAAACGGGAACTGTTCCAAGGCGCGGCGGATGTGGCCGCCTTCATCGCCGAGCTGGAGCGTGCGCACGATGACCACGTCCAGCATGGTGCCGGAAACGACACCGAGTTGTGCTGCTAGGGAAACCGTGCGGGCGAGCCGCCAGCCTGAAACGCCGACGCCCATGCCTCCCTGGATGATGGGTGGAAGTTCGGCGGCGGAGATGGAATGGATATTCATGAATTCTTGGGTGTGGCGGAACTTTTACTGCCGGGGGTGACTTGGGATGATGATCGGGTTCTCTTTCTTTTCTAACT
>JBDSNC010000179.1:0-29394 GCA_039915545.1 Luteolibacter sp. | reverse complement strand
TCGCCCGCCGAAGGGCAAGAGGCTACCGCACGTTCCGCAACTTCCAAGCCATGGCATACTGGATAGCGGGTGGTCTAACCATCGAATTTCGACCCATATCAACCCACTAAAAGTTCAGGAGCGCCATATTTTTTGACTACGAAGTGTCGCCTCTGCATCCTCGGGAAAGGTGGTCAGATGAGGTCGTGCTTTTTTTGAACCCGAACGCGAAAAATCGTTTTCCTGTGGATCTTTTTGAGGCGAGTGCAGTTCACACGGTCGAAGAGGGTAGGGTGGTTTCATATCTTCAAGACCATCATATTATGTTTTCACGAACTGTAATTGCGATTCCTCCGAAGGAAGATGCGGCATCAGGCTGAGGCGAATAACTAGACGCAGATGTTGCTGAAGATTCGCAATGATTACGACCTTGGCTACGCGAAGCATCTGCGGGATGCGCTGCCGGGAGCTTCCTTCATCGGCTTCACCGGCATGCCGATTGAAAAAGCGGATTCGAACACGCAGGCGGTTTTCGGCGGCTATGTTTCCATCTACGACATCGAGGACGCGAAGAACAACAAGGCGACGGTGCCGATCTATTACGAGAGCCGTCTGGCAAAGCTGGATTTCAACCGCGAGGAGATCGAGCAGTTGGACAAGAACGTCGAGGAGGTGATCGAGGACGAGGAGGAGAGGGAACATCGAACATTGAACGCCCAACATTGAACATCGAAGGGAAGAGGGAGAAGCTGGGGCGAAGCTGGTGGGAGCGAAGGAACGGGTGGAAGAGATTGCCCGGGATCTGGTGGACCACTAGGAAACGCGGACGAGCGGGCTGGAAGATCGGGAGCAAGTGACGGGTGGTTTTGGTTTCTAAACTTGACCGGCGGCGGCTATCCCCCATCATTCTCACACCATGTTTGCTGCCCCCCCTCTCTTTGGATCGGCTCGTCCTTTTTGCGTATTTTTCGTGGCGTCGATGGTCGCTAGCCTGACCTTGCGGTCGGATGGGGCGATTTTATTTTCAGGGGGAAGCGGGGCCGACTTTGTGATTACAATCACGACTGAGATCAAAATTCCTACAACCGGGCCACATGGGGGCGTCCTTCCCGTATTTTTGCTTGAACTGGAAGATGTTTATTCAAGTGATACCCCGTTTTTCAGTTTGCCTGCATCGTCTTCATCGGATGTCTATTTCGAACCATCCACGGGTGATGATGTGTATGGATTTATGAGCTACATTGATTTGGGAGGTCAAAGCATGCCTCGCAGTTTGTCCATCCTGCTGCATTTCGACAAGGAACCTAACGTGGGAGATGGCTACATGGTCCTTACACCCGGATCGTTTACCATCGCCGCGTCGGAATCTTTCCCGGTCCCAGACCTGCCGGCGAGCAACCTTCAGTTGATCAATGGAGTTAGTGGCACCGCTTATACTCCTGTGTTTACGATCGAGTCGGTATCAGTCCCCGAACCGACTGTGGTCGTCCTTTTTGGTATTGCAGCTTTGGGAGGTAGTCTCCGCCGTGAACGGCGGCTGGCTTGAATTGGCGATATGACGTCCGCTGGTTTGGAGGTGAAGAGTAGCCCCCGGCGGAAGTAGGTGAAGTGCCGCGGTCGCAGACGTGCGGCTGGAAAGATGGGGTGCGGCCGGACACCACCATTGCCACTTTGAAGAGGATGCAATCGCGTTGGTGTAGAAACAGGCGGAGGAGCTGGCGGGGGCGTGGTCTGGGGGAGGAAGAAGTTGATGGTTGAGAGTTGATGGTTGATGGTTGATGGGAAGAGAGGAGGGGAGCGAGACGCGCGGTGAACATCGACCATCGAACATCGAACATCGAACATCGAACATCGAACATCGAACATCGAACATCGAACATCGAACATCGAACATCGAATATCGAACATCGAAGGGAAGAGGGAGTGAGATGGGCGGAACAATTGGCCGCGCATGGGCACTGCGGCGAGACGCCACAGCCACTATCAGAACTGCGGCTGGCCGTCTTCGCGAGGCTTCGTCCGGCCGAGGAAGTCACAGCCACTTTGGGAGGAGGCGATTGCGTTAGTGTTGAAGCCGGCAACCGCCCGCGCCTCTGAAAGCGGCGGCTGGAAATGACGTTGACTGGAATTGGGCGGAGTGGTTCAAGGATGCACGAATTTGCCTGACCGCAGGGTAGCCGGGAGGTGAAGCGGAAGTATTGTTTCAAATCCACCATGAAGACCGGAGATAAAGACCCGAATCCCGAGGAACGGATCCCCCTGAGCGAGGGGATGCGGGCCCTGCCGCGAAGGCTGGCGGCGATGGCGGCGATTTATGCGGTTCTGGGGTCCGTGCTGACGTTGGTCGGATGGGCGACAAAGGTGCCGAGGCTGACGGATTGGCTGGAAACGAATATTTCCATGTTTCCGAACACCGCGGTGTGCGCATTGGCGTGCGGGTCCGGGCTGCTCGTGCTGCTGGGCGCGGGGCTGAAGCGGGCGTGGGCGCGCTGGCTGATCCGAAGCGCGGCATCGGTGGCCACCGTGCTGGGCGCACTGATCCTGTGGGAGCATGTGTCGGGGATGAACCTGGGGATCGATACCCTGCTGTTTGAGGCGGCATGGGGTCAGGGGGCGAGCGTGTCGCCGATGCGGATGGGTGTGCCCGCTTCGTTGTCGTTCCTGCTGCTGGGACTGGCGCTGGGGGGGACTACCGGTTCGGCACGCTGCCGCCGGCGGACGGCGGGCATGGCGCTGCTGCCGGTGGTGATCGCCTCGCTGTCGATTGTGGGTTACTGGTTCGGGGCGAGCCAGCTTTTCGGCATCGCCCGCTATACAGGGATCGCGTTCCAGACGAGCACCATCGTGGCGGCGCTGGGGGTGGGCCTGGTGGCGGCGGTGGAGGAGTGCGGGATCACGGCGTTCCTGATGAAACCGGATGCGGGGGGTGTGGTGGCGCGGCGGTTGTTCCTGCCGCTGGTGGGGCTCCCGGTGTTACTGGGGTGGATCCGAATCCTGGGGAAGAATGCGGGGTGGTATGACGATGCGTTCGGGACGGCAATCCGGACTTTTCTGGAGGTCGGAATTTTGCTGGGGTTCCTGTGGTGGGCGGCGCGGACTATCTCCGTTCAGGCGGCGGCGGCGCGGGTGGCGGGGGAGGAACGGGGCGCGATCGAACAGCGGTTTTTCCGTTTCATGCAGTCGCTGCCGGGGCTGGCGTGGATCAAGGACGCGGAGGGGCGATATGTTTACGCGAATGACGCGGCGATGAAAGCTTTCCAGACCAGGGCGGAGGGATTGTACGGGTTTACGGATACGGCGATTCTACCGGAAGACACGGCGAGGATGTTCATGGAGAATGACCGGTTGGCGGCACAGCAGGCGGAGGGCTTGCAGTTTGTGGAGACGCTGCGGCACGCGGACGGGGGGCTGCATTCATCGCTGGTGACGAAGTTTCCGATCCCGGGACCGGGGTCCGCGCGGCCGCTGGTGGGCGGGATCGCGATCGACATCACGGACAGGCTGCGGGCGGAGGAGGCCCTGAGGGACGCGGGGCGGAAGAAGGATGAGTTCCTGGCGACGCTGGCACATGAACTCCGCAATCCGCTCGCACCGATCCGCACCGGCGTCGAGGTGCTGAAAAAGGTGATGGACCAGCCGGACAAGGCGGCACCGGTCATCGGCGTGATCGAGCGGCAGACAGCGCAGATGGTCCGGTTGATCGACGACCTCATCGACGTTTCCCGCATCACCCGCGGCAAGCTGGAGCTCCGCAACTCGGACATCGATCTGGGAGAGGTTCTCACCGCTGCGACCGAAACGGTCCATCCGCTGCTCACCGCACGCGGTCACGAATTCTCGGTTTCCCTGCCGGAGTCTCCCGTCCTGGTCCACGGGGATGCGAGTCGTCTCTCACAGGTCTTCTCGAATCTGCTGAGCAACGCGGCCCGATACACTCCTGAGGGAGGAAAGATCCGCCTCGGCCTGGAGACCGCCGCGGACGAAGTAACAGTTAGCATCGCGGACAATGGCGACGGCATCGAGCCGGACATGCAGCGCGCGATTTTCGAAATGTTCACCCAGGTCAAGCGCGCTGGTCTTTGCCCCACCGACGGCGGCCTCGGCATCGGCCTGACACTCGTGCGGCTCATCACGGAGATGCACGGCGGCACCGTCGAGGTCCGCAGCGAGGGCCGTGGCGCAGGCAGCGAGTTCCGCATCCGCCTGCCGCGGATTTTCCGGCAGGCGGAGGCGGTGCCCCCGTCGTCCGCGGCTAACAAAAATTCCTCACCCAACCGCGGCAGGATTCTTGTCATCGATGACGGAGTGTCCACGGCCGACATCCTTTCGATGTTTCTCGATCTCGAAGGCTATGACACCCGAACCGCCTACAATGGCGCAACGGGCTTGGAAATTGCCCGCGATCACTGCCCCCAGGTGGCGTTCATTGACATCGGCATGCCGGAAATGGATGGCAACGAAACCGCCCGCCGGATGCGCGAAATTCCTGGTTGCGAATCCACCATCCTCATCGCACTGACCGGCTGGGGGCAGGAGGACGACCGCAGGAAAACCCAGGAGGCAGGGTTCAACCATCATCTCGTCAAACCTGCCGCCCCCGCGACGCTGCGAGAGATGCTGGCCCAGCTTGACCTGTGAGACCGGGCTGAAGAAACGACAAGAATGTCGTTGCTCCTTGATCGAAAGCTCGCAGGTGATCGAGGAGATGATCCGGATGGCGGAGGGGATGAACATCGAACATTGAACGCCCAACATTGAACATCGAAGGGAAGAGGAGCCTCCGGCGGGAGAAGGTGAAGTGCGACGGTCGCAGACGCGCCGCTACAGGATGGGTGTCGTCCCGGCTCTACGATCTCTTTGCGGCCTTTGAGGCTCTGCGGTTGGCTCTCATTTGAGCATCCAACATCGAACATCGAAGTGAAGAGGGAACGGAGTGAGATGCCCGCAGCCACATTTAAGAGGGTGCGATCGCGCTAAGTGCCGTGGGAATCCTAAACTTCAAGCGCGAGGCTAATGAAGAAGGTGGATCCGCGGCCGAGGTCGCTTTGCACGCCGATCTGGCCGCCGTGGGCTTCGACAATCCGGCCGGCGATGGCGAGGCCTAGACCGGTGCTGGCCTCACCGGAGGTGGGGCGGGCGCTGCCAGTGGAATAAGGTTGGAAAAGTTGGGCGATCTCGTCGGGAGGGATGCCGGGGCCTTGGTCGTGGATGTCGATTCTGACGTTGGCACCTTCGCTAGTGAGGCTGACCCGGATGGATTCGCCAGGGCTTGAGAACTTCACGGCATTGCCGAGAAGATTGCCCAACGCACGGCGGATGCCGATGGGATCAAGCGGAATGGCGGGGACCTGGGGCAGTGGGTCCAGCACGATGGGGATACCTTTTTCGCGGGCCCGCAGCTGATGGTCGGCGATGGTACTCGTGATCAGGCTGGCGAGATCGGTCGATTCCTTTCTGAGGAAAACCTGACCATTTCCCATTGAGGAGAATTCCAGGAATTCATTGATTTGAGCGACCATGAAACTGCTGGAAGAGCAGATGCCGGCAACCATTTCCGCCTGCTGCGGATTGAGCGGACCGACCTGTTGCTCGGCAAGCAGCTCGCCGAACATCACGGTGGAACTCAGCGGGGTCCGCAGGTCGTGGACGGCCATGGAAAGGAAGTGGTCTTTTTCCCGGTTGAGCCGGGCGAGCTCGGCGTTCTTCGCATCGATCCTGCGGCTGGCCAGTCTAAGTTCCATCTGGTCCATCACCAAGGAGGCGAGCGTCTCAAGAATGCCGATCTCATCCTGAGTGAGCTGGCGTGGCTCCTGGTCGATGATGCAAAGCGTGCCCAAGCGGTGATTGTCATGGGTGGACAATGGCACGGCTGCATAGAACCGAAGGCCGAACTCACCTGCGACCAATGGGTTGGCCAGAGTCCTTGGGTCGAATCGGGCATCTTCCACCACGTAGGGGGTGCCCTCCAAAATGGCCGACGCACAAAGGCCGGGGGCGCGGTCGATCTGTTCCACCTCCAGGCCGTAGCGAGACTTGAACCAGATGCGGTCCGTATCGACCAGCGTGGTCAAGGCGATGGGAACCTTGAGAAGCTTGGCGGCGAGGGCGGTGATGCTGTCGAAATTCCCGTCAGGAGGAGTGTCGAGAATATCGTAGCGACGCAGAGCCTCCATCCGCGTGCTCTCCGAAAAATCAGTGGCAATCATTGAGGGCAGGAAAAATAAGCGAACGAGTCCAAGGACAAAAGTAAAATTTCCGGTAAAAAGAGCCTGAAAGGACGGTTATTCTCCGGCGGAAGTCCGGAAGCGCGTAACAAAGAAAGCCCTGGATTGGAGGCGAGTCTCGCTTCCACAGCGGGATGCGCAGCGCTAGGTGCAACTGGACGTGGAGAGGGTAATCTCCGTGCTGGAATTACCCTTCACCGATTCCGACACTTTTTGGAAACTGCCATGAATCCCGCCCAAGCCGTCTACAACTATGCGTTGCTCCGTTTCATGCGTTATCAGCAGACCGGGGTGGTCGTGAACGTGGGTTTGATGGTAGATTGCCTCCAGCCGTGTTTGCTGCATTTCCCTCGCTGACGGCGGCATTTGCGGCAGTGGTGGAAGCGAAGGGTAAGGAAGTAAGCCGATGCAAGGCCGCAATCTGATGCAGGCGATCGCACGGGTGACTTACAAATCATTCAACCGACCCCCGCGGCGCTCACCGCCAATGGGCGCGAGCGGTGACGCTTGCCTGGATCCTGGCGGGTGCCGGGGTGAGTCACCGCGTGGATCAACGCCAGGTAGTTGATCAGATTGGGGTGTGCTGACGCTTCGTGGGAGTTGGAGGAATTGCGCTTTTTCATGGTAGTTGGAGTTTGCTTTCTTCTTGCAGCGGCCGGACCAACTTTCACGAGGGGCAAGCAGATCTCTGGTTTTCAGTGACTTGAAAACAAAATGGCGTTGCGGACCCAACCGACTGCCGCCGAAGGTATTGCAAAACGTCGTTCGCCGCCCTCCTGATCGACGCAGAAAGCACGGCGCGAGAGAGTTGAAGCGGGCTGGTGATGGTTGAGAGTTGATGGTTGATGGGAAGATAAGAGCGGTGCGAGACGCGCGGTGAACATCGAACATCGAACGCCCAACATTGAGCGTCGAAGGAAAGAGAAGAGCGGAGCGAGACGCTCCAGCAACGGCCTGGGGCGAGACGCCCGCAGCCACGTGGGGCAGGGAACCAATGGAAGAATTTACCGCAGAGCCGCAAAGGTCGCAGAGGAACGCAAAGGGAGAGGGGTGGGCTGCATGGCGTTTTACTTGAAATTTACTGAAAATTCCATCGTTCCGGCTTTGCGTTCCTCCGCGAGCTTCGCGCCTCTGCGGTTCAAATGTTTCTTCGTATGATGGAAAGCGATTGCTCTGGTGCTGAAGCAAGCGGAGGAACTGGCGGATGCTTGGACGGGGGGAGGAAGAAGTTGATGGTTGAGAGTTGATGGTTGATGGGAAGAGAAGATCTGCGGCGAGACGCCCCAGCCACTTGAGTCATCAGTATCCTGGCTCAGGCGATCGTTCCGATTTTCATCAAGTCAGCAATAAGTCCAGGGCTGCTCCCTCCGTTCCTGCCAAAGCCGCAGGACGACTCGGGCAAGAGGAAGTGAAATGTTGGCATCCTCCGTGCGATAGGGATTTCATGATTGCCAACCCATCATCATCTCCGTCTGGAACTCCCGCAGAATCCTCCTCAACTTCCCGAGAGGATCAGGTATTGCACTCGCTGCAGGATTTGCCCGTTTCGGTGGGTCAGGTTTCCACGGGGCCTTTGTTTTCAGTCGCGAGGAAAGACCACATTTCATGGAATTTCATACCGGTTACGGATCCTGCGCACTGGTATGGGAGATTTGACTGCGCGCTTGGCAACTACCTGAAGGTCGGTCCAATTCGAAAGATCGCGGCTTGCGTGGGGATTGGAGCAATGATGGGGCTGTTGTTCCAGAGGAGTGTGGAGTGAGGGAAGGATGAAGTGCTGAGGGAAAGTGAGCCGCTGCGCGGGCGTTCGTTGCCTATCGGTCGCCCGGATGCTTAAGGTTTGCGGATTTGAAAGTAATCCCGAATTAAATCGCTTCGGGAGCTCATGCCGTGTGACCATGGCGGATTCAGAAGATTTCACCTCCCCGAGACATGAACTAATCCAACACCCATGATCCACCATCCCAAGCATGTGACAGGTTCGACTCCTGCACCCGATCCGCAGCCCGTGACCAGGAAGGGAGCGGGACAGACGAGGATGGCAGGCATCCTCGCGGTGCTGCTCCTGGTGCCCTGTACCGCGCGGGCGCTCCAGCCGGTGGATTTGGGAGCAGCGGCGCCATTCACGATTCTGGCGGGAGCGGCCATCACGACGACCGGTGGCGGGATCATCCATGGCGACGTGGGAGCCAGCCCGATTACCGGAAACGCGATCAAGCTGACTGCGGAGCAGGTGGACGGGACCATTTACACGGTGGACGCCACCGGTCCGGCGGGATCGACGATCGACGCAGGCTATCTGACAACAGCCAAGGGCGCGCTGACGGCGGCCTACAACGACGCCGCGGGACGCACGCCGATTCCTTCCGGCCCCTTTCTGAACCCGGGCCTCCCGGGAAATCCGGGCAACATGGGCGGGATGACACTCGTGCCCGGCATTTATAAATTCACGAGCACCGCCTACATTACGGCGGGGGATCTGACGCTGGCGGGCGGCCCGGATGACGTGTGGATTTTCCAGATCGCATCGGACCTTCAGGTGGGGACCAATACGAAGGTGATTCTTACGGGCGGCGCGCTGCCGCGAAACATTTTCTGGCAGGTGGGAACCTCGGCGGTGATAGAGACCTTCGCGGTATTCAAGGGGATCATCCTGGCGGACCAGTCGATCGTCATGAAAACGAGCAGCACGATGGAGGGGAAGGCCCTCGCGTTCTCGGCCGGCGTGACCTTCAACGGCACCGTCGGAATCCTGCCGGATCCGGCGATTCCCCATTTCACGGCGATCTCCCGGAACACTGCCGGAGACGTGACGCTGACCGTGGCAACGACTCCCTATTTCCCGCTGACGCTGGAAACGAGTGTGGATCTATCCGTGGGGAGCTGGGAAAGGGTGATCACCGAGACCCCCACCACCACGCCGTGGACGCATACCCAGCCGGCCGCCGATGCGACCGGGCCGAAGCGCTTCTACCGCGCCTTCCTCACGCCGTACTGAGCACCGCTGCCTACGCCGGATCAAGGAAGGTTCCGCGTGGCCCGGCCGCGAAATTTCTACTACGAGAACGTAACGGGCTCAGGCGTTTGTTAGTTCGTGCCATGGTCAGAACGGGAAGAAGTGTGGCCGTTTGGGGCGATGCGCGAGACATCCATCCCCGAAAGAATTTGAACGGGCTTCAGGCAATTTCAAGGCGGCCACTGATGTGATCGCGGTGGAAGTGAGCGGAAATGGGAAAGATTGTTTTTGACCTATCACGCACCTGTGAAAGCTTGGGAAGTCCGTTAGCCAGAACCCAGGAGGGGTAGGGCGGCGGCAGACTTCCCTAGCCATGAGTGCGCCTGCTCCCGACAAATCCGGAACCCGCCCGCCACCGCAGACGGTGGATCAGATCACCGCCAGGAACGTCCGATCGATTGTGAAACTGGAGCGTGGGGCCTTGGAATCCGCGTCCTGGGGAGACCGGCTGGCCATGCTGATCAACGGCTTCTGTGGCTCGATGCCTTTCCTATGGGTCAATGCCATATGGTTCGCCGTCTGGATGACTCTGAACACGCTGATCCTCTCCAAGCCGTGGGATCCCTTTCCCTTCAACTTTCTCACTCTGGTGGTCTCGCTGGAGGCGATCTTCCTCTCGATCTTTCTGCTGATCGCTTCCAACCGGCAGGCGCAGGTATCGGAGCGGCGCAATCAACTGGATTTACAGATCAACCTGCTGGCGGAACAGGAAGGGACCAAGATGCTGCGGATGCTTCATCTGATCGCGAAAAGGGTAGGGATCGAGGACGAGGGCGACCCGACGCTGGAGGTGCTGGAGCAGGCGACGGATCCGGAAATCCTGGTGAACCAGATCGAAGAGATCGAGAAGGAGATTGAGCGGGCGGGCACGAGTGCTGGGTGATTGCAACTCGGAGCGGCCGATGGCTCTCACATCGCGCGGGCGAAATCCGGGACAGCGGCGGGCCTGAAATCTCCGCGGACGAGGGTAGGGGCCAGCAAGCTGACAAACAGGTCCGGCAGACAGGCGGCGGCTTCCGGATCCCAGACAACGAACCGCGAATCCGGATAGGTCTCCTCCAGCCGCGCGGCGGCCTGCGGGTCTCCCACGGAGATCACCCCATCGACATTCGAGATGTCAGGAAGGTGATTGAGAGAGTGACCCAAAAAGCGGATTCCCGCCGGAGAGTCATCTCTCAGAGGGCAGTGGGGACGGATGAGATAGACGTAGTGCGAATCGCAGAAATGTTCCAGCAACATCTCGATCTGGGTGTCGATCTCGGAATGAGCGGGCTGGAAGACGACGAGGCTCGGTTTCATGGTTGGTGGGGTTTCGATTTGGCTGACTTGACGATTACGGGAGTCCAAGAGGGAATGAATCTGGCAGGGGAAAAGGCATTCCGATTGGAAAGACGGATGCATCCGCGGGTCCCACCGTGGGGACCGCTTCGGCCGCCCGGGGCACGCGGGTAAAGCCCTGACCGGAGAAGATGGCGGAGGTGATTTTGGACATTGCGCCTCCCTTTGCATTTCCAGAGCCAAGTGGCCGGACCCTAGTTTTTCAGGGGATTAATGCAAACCAATGGCGCGACGATCTGGCATTGTGCGATTCGCGGTAGTTGAAATGCATGATTGGAGGAAGGGCGCGGATAGACCCGGAAGGGAGGATGAGATTCGGCACCGCCGAGAGAAGGTCCCGGCGGTGGATTCGCTTTGAGCATTCAAAATCAAACGCCCTTCAACGAAGGAGTGAGAAGAAGTAGAGCAAGGCGCTTCTGCATCCCACTGCTGCCAGACGCCACACCCCGAGGAGATTCGCACGGATGACTAACCAATATTGGGAACGCGCTTGGATCAACGGCTGGAGTGGAATCAACCGTCCTCCTTCTTGTGCTTTCCGGTTTTGGGATCGCTATCGGGAGGAGGGGTGGAGACGTCCTCATCCGGTGGGAAACCGTCGTTGGGCGGATCCGGAATGGTGGGCTTGGCCGGTGGACGGGTGTCAGGATTGGGGGTGTTGGGTTCGGCGGTCATCCCACACCTTTATCCGGTTTTTCACACTTATCAAATGGAGGAAGGCGGGTGGAGAACTCCCTTTGTGGAATCGAACACCGGTTGCCCGGGACCAGAAGATAAGGACGATTTCAGTGTTTCAACCCTGCGGTGATGGCGGGGTAGGGTTCCATCGCAAACAGGCTGGCGGCCATCTGGCTCTCCATACTGTGAAGTGCGCGCATCTGATCGAAGAACAGATCCCTGGGGGAATTGGTGGCTTTCATGGGAGTATTCAGCCTTGGAGCAAGGATTGCGCGCCATCGACATACAGCTCGGTGCCGCTGATGTGGCGGGAGGCGTCGGAGACGAGGAAACAAATCGCTGCGGCGACGTCGGCAGCGGCCCCCGGCCGGCCCTCGTTCAACGGGACATCGCCCTCGGGAAACTCCACCCGCAGGTGCAGGCTCGCGATATCGCGGCGCTCGGTGGAATCGTCGATTTCCGTTTCAATGGCCCCCGGGCAAACGACGTTCACGCGGATGTGATCCGCCGCCAGTTCGAGGGCGATCATCTTGGCGAAAGCGACCTGTCCGGCCTTGGAACACGCATAGGCGGTGGCACCGGAGTTGCTGAAAATGCGGGTGCCGTTGATCGAGGAGACGACGACGACGGAGCCGCCGTTTTTCCGGAGCAGGGGAAGCGCGAGCTTGATGGTGAGAAAGGTGCCGCGAAGGTTGATGGCGAGCGTCTCGTCCCACTCGCTGACCTCAAGCTTGTCGAGAGGTGCCCACACGCCGTTGATTCCTGCGTTGGCCACGACGGCGTCCAAGGAATCCCAGGATAGGGAAAGCTTCTCGTAAGCGGAGGTCATCTGGACCTCACTGGAAATATCCGCCGTGATCATGTGGTGGCCGGATGCCGAGCCGCCGACCTGCTGGAAGATTTCCTCCAGCTCGTCGGGACTCCTGCCCACCAAGGCGACCTTCGCCCCGGCTGCAGCAAGCGCGACCGCGGTGGCGCGGCCGATGCCGGAGCCCGCGCCTGTTACCAATGCTCTTTTCCCTTTCATAGTCGTGTGATGTTGTTCCTCCCAACAACCGCGCCATTCGCAAGGAGCGTGCCAAGCCGGGATCGGGTCGCAGGGCTTCGTCATTACAAGGATTTCCGGCCGAGTGGTTCGCCGGTGTTAGTGTGGATTGCCTGTTGCGGTCGCAAATTGCATCTAGGAAAAATCCCTAGCGCATTCGAAGCCCGGCTGGCACTTGATAGGCTCAGACATGGATCTATCAACAGGCGGCCGCGGGCGCGTGCCAAAAACAGTTCCTTCCGGGCAGGTGTGTCGGTTAGCAGAAATGCAGATCGCACCGTGTGGGAGATTCTCTTTTGAAAAATGCAATGTGATGCGGGGATTGTCTCCTTCGGATTATTTCGTAACTGATTGAAAATGAGTGATGTGAGGCCCATGTTTTAAAATCGGCACAAGAATTGCGATTGGAGCGGCAGGTCGGAAAACGACCTCAAACCAACTGAAAACCATGAAGACGATCCATCGAACCCTGTTGTTATCAATGATCCCCATGCTGACCCCGCTGTCAGTTTCCGCGGAGCCTGAAAAGGCGACCACCAATCTCACCGCAGATAAATCCGACCACCGCCTGAGCACCGCCTGGCGGGCGTCAGAGGTGATCGGCATCGACGTGAAAAACTCCGAAGACCAGAGCATCGGCGAAGTTCAGGACCTTGCCATCGATCTCAAGTCCGCAGAAATCCTGGCGGTGGTTATTTCCTCCGGCGGATTTCTGGGAATGGCGGACACGCTCAGCTCGGTGCCTTGCTCGGTGCTGCGTTATGATTCCGCCACGAAATCATTCAAAACAAAGCTGACCAAGCAACAATTGCAGAACGCACCTCAGCACAAAGTCGGCGAGAAGCCCGATTATTCTGACACTGTCCTGATGATGAAGCTCCGGGAATACCGCGACTCGATGAGCAGCGATGTGAAAGCTGCGACCGACACCACGGCTGCGGACAACACCGCCCGCAATAAGGTGGACGCGAAGGAGGAGACCTTGACACCAGTCGATCAAGGCACCAGTGACGCCGATTTGAAAACCACCAAGGATCTTCGCGCCGCCGTAGTGGATTCCGATCTCTCCTTCAATGCGAAGAACATCAAGATCATCACCCGAGACGGCCATGTGACGCTTCGCGGAGTGGTCGATAGCGCGGCCGAACACGATGCGGTGGTCAAAATCATCGGAAAGCACGTGGATGCCGCCAATGTCACTGATTCCCTGACCGTGAAGTAATCCAATCTCATCCCACTAACAACTAACTAAATAAAATTATGAGCCACAAATCAATCTATGCCATTGCAACCTCCGAGGCCCAAGCCAACCGGATTCTGGATAATCTGCTCGCTGCGGGTTTCTCCACCAACGACATCTCCGTCCTTTTTCCGGACAAGGAATCCACCCACCAGTTCGCCCACGAAAAAAACACGAAAGCTCCTGAAGGTGCGGCCGTGGGTGCGAGTGCCGGTGGTGTGGTAGGAGGAACCATCGGCCTGCTGGCGGGCATTGGCGCACTGGCGATCCCGGGCGTAGGCCCCTTGATCGCCGCTGGTCCGCTCCTCGCCGCGCTGACGGGACTCGGTATTGGCGCCGCCGCAGGCGGAATCACGGGCGGCTTGATCGGGTTGGGAATTCCCGAACTGGAAGCCAAGCGCTACGAGAACCGCATCGCCGAGGGTAACCTCCTCATTTCCATCCATGCGGTGGACGGAGACCAGGTGGACCGTGCGAAGAAGATCCTCACTGACAGCGGAGCTGAAGACATTTCCGTGGCTTCAATGGGAGAAGCCCCGGCACCGAAAAAATAAGGGTTGAGTGATAAACGGGCCCCAGTCTCCAAGGGAGACTGGGGCTTTTTTATTTCCCTCAGACCGCGCCAACGTCGATTCAGAAAGGCAGGGGAAAGTGCGCATGACGTTCTGAGAATGCTCCTGTGGAGGGGCATGGGTGTTTTCTCAACTCTCTCACCAGTCCCGCAGTGAGGCTTTCGTGGAGCTGGCCCGGATGAATTTTCGGAGCTTCTGTCGAAGGAGCAATGCAGGACTTGAGCCTGAGCGGGCGGATTATGCAATGCTACGACGGGGCATCCGCATTTCCGCGGCGGGCCGTGGCACGCTGTTCGAGCTGGATTTCCCGCGTGTGGTATCCAATGCGAGCGGGTTGTGAAGATTTAATGGAGCACCTTGACGGTTCACCGGGGCAGGTGCGGATCCCATTCGAGTATCACTTCGAAAAGCAACTTGTGTTTTTCACTGTCACGCGCCGGGTAGAATCCGGAGGCATAATTCATCAAATATCCTGCCAGTGTCATCGCTGCGGAACTTACTTTGATTTCCGCCACCATTTCCCGGCGGTCTTCCGGACACTCGGCGGCTTTGATATATTTGTCGTCATGGTAGGTTCCGAAAATCTGTTCGTATTCCAAGCGTCTTCTTCGCGTGAAGCAGCCTGGCAGGCCGATGCGTTGCGACGGTGAATCGGCGATTTTCTTCCGCTGAAGATGATACCAGCCCGCCCGCGTGGCATCGCGGGCCTGTTCCCAAGCAAGCCGTGACGGGCCTTTCGAGTTTGCCCACTGGAGGGCAAGTCCATTCTCGGCTGCGTCAAAGCAGGACTCCGGGTCGTAGTTTTCCGAACCCAGGATATAGGCGGGAAGGTAGTCTGAAAATTTGAACCGACTGTCATAATAGGGTTCGTTTCGGTATTGTTCCCGCCAATAGATTTCCATGGATGTCATTATGCATCCGCTCGTCTCGGATCGGTCTCTGGAGGCGGGATTATCGACCAATACTGTTTTCATGGGTTTTGAATGTTGATGGTTACGTGAGCTGATCAAGATGATCGACGATGTGCCTCTTGCGGATTCCAGTGGTTTTTCCTGCCGGGACCGGCTTCATCCGATCCTCACTGCTGGACTGGTACAGGAGCTTTGGTTCCTATGGATTGGTTTTCGGATTTGTCAGTTCGAGCAGGTTACGGTATATCCCGAGGTATTGCTCCACCATGGAATCCGGCGAAAAATTCTCCGAGGCCTCGGCCATTATTCTGGACAGGTTTGCCTCCTTTATCTCGGGGGGGCGGATAAAGAAGCGCATCGCTTCGTCGATTGCCCACCGCAGTCCCTGAGCGTCGTAAATCTCGAAGGAGAATCCGTTGCCGCGGTGCTGTTCGCAATCGAGCGGTTGAACCGTATCGCGCAATCCGCCCGTCGCGTGTACGATCGGCAGGCTGCCGTAACGCAGCCCGATCATTTGGGAGAGACCGCATGGCTCGTAGGCGGAGGGCATGAGGGTGAAATCAGAGGCCGCATAGCCCAGCCGCGACAGACCTTCGCTAAATCCTCTCACTGCAATCCGGTTCTGCAATCCGTGAAATGCCGCGATGTCTTCGAACGGTTTGCGATAGGGGCCGTCGCCGATGAACACCACCTGTAGTCCGAGGGCCCAATAATCGCTGACGATTTGATAAAGGATCTCCGCCAACAGGTGGCAGCCCTTCTGCACCGGATCCAGCCGCGATGGCCAGAACAGGATGGGTGCCTCCTCATCCTCCTCAAGTCCGAGCGCCCGTTGGAGCGTCCTCTTATTCGCGCGCTTGCCCGCCACGAGATTGTCCGCGTCGTACTGACAAGCCACATGGATGTCGCGCTCCGGGCATAACGAGGCAGGAAGGGAGTTGAGAATCCCGTGTGCGCGTCCGGCTCCCAGCTTCCCTCTCGCCGCATCCACCACCGCCCAGGAAGTTCCGTGCACGCCGCTCACCAACTCGCGGAGGAAACTGCCGCTAACGGTGTTCATCTGGTCGGCCGCGAGGATGCCGGAAGCGAGCATGCTGACGGAGTTCTGGTTGCGGGCGGATTCGTAAGAGCCCGGGTAATCATGGAAATACAGGTGGTTCCAGAATTTGGCAGCATCCACCCCGCGGTCCTCGATGTGGCCGAGCGAGGTTCTCTCGTCGTGCAGGTTGTGAAGCGTGAACAGGGACGGTATGCCCATCGTTCTTGCCGCAGCCGGGACCAATCCCGTCATCCAGTCGTGGCAGTGGATCAGGTCCGGTTTGATGCTCGGCACGACATACTGGATGACGTCCCTCTGGAACGCCAGGGCAGCCCTCAGGTTGGAATGCTGGCAGCCGTCATATACCGACCGGCGGTACGAAAACTCCCTATCCTTACAAAGGTGGAGTCGCGGCGAGTGTCCCGCCGCACCAGGCTGATAGAGTGTCTGGAAATGAGGCAGTGCCACGTGCACGTCCGCCCCCGCCCCGGACAAGGAATCCACAAGCAGTGCGCAGACATCCGCCAATCCGCCCGCCTTCACGCAAGGCGGTTTTTTACCGTCCTTCGAAAGGAAATCACTTTCGCTCAGCTCAGGAGTCACGATCAGGATCCGGGGGCGTCTGCCGCTGGTTCCATTCCAGAGTTTCGTGGGGACGGTCACGGGCGGAGATGGCCGTGGGTGGGGATTGAAGAGGACGGACATGGAAACGCGGGGAAAAGAGACTGTCCTGTTAGCGTTTCACATGCCAAATCCAATGCCGGTGAAAACGTTCATTTTCCAAGCTTTCCGCGAGCCTTCGACGTTTGTTGTCTTGCATTTTGCGATCCCGGATTGCCGTTTGCAGAATGACGGTTCCGGGCGGAGTGACAGATGGCAGGTGACGGGTTCGAGCCCCGGTCGGCGGTGCCAGGGCGGTCAACTTTTGGCTCTCTTTTTTGCTGCCGGTTTGGCTCGCCCGCTTCCGGACTTCCTTCCGCCGCCGGACAGCTTGTTCACCGTGGCCCATGCGCGTTTCTCCGCTTCAGTCTCGGACAGGCCGCGTTCCTCATAACCTTCCTCGATATGTGCCGCCTGGCGCTTCTGCTTGTCGGTGTAACTGGATTTATCTCCGCGTGGCATGGCTTGAGGTCCTTTCTATATTTTCAGAGTGGCGAGTTGTGATCGTCCGGAATTCTCTTCGCAAAACACGTGCCAGGTTTTCAAATACGTTAGCAGATCCGCTGCGGTCATTTCATCCGTTGACGTCCCGCTGAAGCAAGCGCATCGAATTCCAGGAATTCCATCCACCATGACAGTCGATCCGAATCATCTACTAATAGAAGCGCCCGCCATTGATGCCGACCCATCGCCCCTCGCGCGCCGGCGGGCCGGGCTGCTCGTCCCCGTTTTCGCCATGCGCCATCGGGACGACTTCGGGATCGGCGACACGCGGGCGGTCCGTGAAGCCATCGATTTCTGCGCGGAGAACTCGTTCTCGGTGCTCCAGTTGTTGCCACTTCACGAGACCTTCGGCGATCACAGTCCCTACAATCCCATCAGTGCGCGGGCGTTGTCACCGGCGTTCGTCCATCTGGAGCCTGCGGAGGTGCCGGGCCTGCTTCCTGCGGATCTGGATCGGGCGGCACCCCAGGCATGGCTTGCCCAGCTCAGGAAAGGCATCGTCAGGCATGGTTCGGTGCATCCGCTCAAGATTCAGATCCTGCAACTCGCCTGGCACCGGTTTCTCACCGGCGGTCACCCGGAGATGGCGGAATTCCGTGAGTTTACCGAACGTGAAAAGGTCTGGCTGGATCACTACACGTTGTTCCGCCTGCTCATCCGAGAGTATGAGGGAAACACCGAGTGGCCCGACTGGCGGCCGGAGCACCGGACCTGGCAGGGAGCGTGCGAGTGGATGCTGCAACATCCGGACCGCGAGGACCTCGAAGACATCCGCGACGGCTTTGCCTACGCCCAGTGGATCGCCCACCGCCAGTGGAACTCGGTAAGGGAATACGCCGACCTCAGGCACGTCTTGCTGATGGGGGACCTTTCCTTCGGGGTGGGGCGGGGCAGCTCCGATGTATGGGGGAATCCGGAGTTGTTTGATCTCGACTGGAACATGGGCTCCCACCCGCTCGCGCACTTCGATACCAGCAAGGACGCGGAGCGCTGGGGCCAGAACTGGAACCTGCCCGCCTATCGCTGGGAGAACCACCGCTCCACTGGATTCGCCTGGCTGCGCGGACGGGTGGCGGCGGAGAGCCGGCTCTTCCATCTCTGCCGCATCGATCACCTCCGCGGCTACTTCCGCGCCTACATGTTTCCCTGGCCGGGAGGCGCGCGGCATTCCGAGTTCTCCAATCTAACGAACGAAGAGGCGGCGCTCAAAACCGGAGGCTGCCTGCCGCGTTTCGTCCCCGGACCCGATGCTGATCCGACCGCCGCCCGCATGAACGAGCTACAGGGCTTGGAAATCATCTCCGTCATCCGCGAAGCCGCCGGCTCCATGGAACTCGTCGCCGAACTGATGGGCGACATGCCGGAATACATGAGCCGCGCGCTGACCGAGCTCCCTCTCGCCAATCTGGTTTTTCCCCAGTTGGAGCAGGGCAGGGGAAGCGACGATCCCGCCGGGATGCAGCTTCGTGAGCTGGGCCTCGTCACCTATGCGAATCATGACAACGCGCCGCTAGCCAGCACCTACCTTCGGTTGCAGCGTGCCGCAGCGCTCGATCCGGATGGTCCGCAGTCGGCTGAACTGAGGTGGCTGCTTGGCTTCGCCGGATGGACGGAAGATCCACCTGAAGAACTTGATGACCGACTCCTCCGGGCCCTTCATGCCGCGCTTTTCAAAACGCCGTGCAAGCTGGCTGTTCTCATGTGCAGCGATCTGCTAGGCGTGCCGCTGCGGTTCAACCTTCCGGGCAGCTACGGCATCGAAACCTGGTGCGATCGCCTGGATCTTCCCTTCCCGGACATTGCAAATCATGCTGTCATGAGCCCCCGCGTGGCGGCTGCCCGACAATTGATCGGAGAGAGCAGCCGCGCCTGAATGCGAAACATGCGGCTCTCCTGTTCGGAAAGCCGTATGCATGGGTAGCCTTTTGTGGCTGGGAATATCAGAAATGAAACCGAACGCCTCCTTCGAAGAGGACATCGTCATTGAGCGACACTCCGCTGAAATCCGGATCATCGAAATATATCCAGCGGGCACCGCCGAAGAGCTCAAGGCCGTCATTCACGTGATAGGCAAGTCCGGCAAAAACCTGGCCGGTGAAGACCCAATCGTCCGAATGGCGGCTGCCGAAAGGCGTGTTGAAATCGGCATCCACGTAAGTGGTGCCCAAGCCACCGCCCACATAGGCACTGAGGCCTCCGGTGATGAGATGCTCGAATTTCGCGTTGAAGGTGATCGGAACAAGATCGACGTCGGCGTTTCCGCCCAATACCGGAAGCCCGTTGGAAGAGTCATGATTTTCCGTCCATCCGGCTTCTGCGAAGAGAGCGACACTCCAGCCGCTCATCACCCAAGGGGAGTTCGCGCCGACTTGGAGCGTGTACATATCTTCCTCATAATCGATCAGGTAACCGGCGGATCCACCGACGAACCATTCCCAGGTATTGTCCTGAGTCATGGGAGGGGGCGAGGATTCGGTCACGACTTGCGAAGTTCCGGCAAAGGCGGGAACCGCGAGGACGAGCGACAGGATCAGTGTGTTTTTCATGATTGCGTTGGTTGTTGGTATGTTTCTGGTTCGGGTGGCGACAGGTCCGGAATCAGCGAATTGGCTTTCATCCGGGTGTCGTCTGGCGGCGGGGGTGGATGATTCCCACGCACAGCATTCGCCTGGAGAACCAGAACATGCGGACGGGGGACGTCATTTTCTCGCCGTCGTCAACTTAGCAGAAAGAATTCCAGAACGGCCTGATGCCCGTAGATCAAGCAGTATGAAGAAAAGCTGCGGACAATGGCTGCGTTTTCCCGTTCCAGCGTGTTGCGAAATGCGCGGATCAGGATCGTTTTTTGCAACATTCCTGACCGATGGCATGCTCTTTTTTGCCTGTCAAAACGATTCTTCAGGCAATAAGTTTCAACCTGTCCCCTTCGGCTCCGGGAGAGTGTTAGGAGAGATTGCTGGAATCCACTTCCGGCGCCGACGCAACGGCGATGTCCTCGGCATGAGCGGTTTTAAGAACCTCCTTGGCATGCTGCACCTGTTCAACCGTGTCCGCATTCACGGAAATAAGAATATCGCCCGCAGCCATGCGGTTTTCGTAGCGCTTGGCTGCGATTTCAGGGATTCCCAAGTTCATCAGGATACCTCCAAGTCCTACCACCGTAGCACCGGAGGCGAGTAACCTCAGGGCGGGCAGGAGTGGTCCGGCAGCGATCAACCGGCCCACTCCGGGAATGGCCAGTGCACCGATGCTCGCAAGCAGGTCCAATGCTTCCCCCAATACTCCGCCGCTCCCTACAGAGGCCGCCATTCCTTTGATGCCGGCGTCATGCGGGAACCCGTGATTGGAATCCTTGTCTGGAATCAAGGCGGAGATATCGTCGTTTGAGAATCCGGCCTTGGTGAGGTTCTCCTCGATTTCAACGGCCTGTTTTTCTGAAACGGCGATGGCATAAACTGATTTGTGGTTCATGGGGTTGGTCAATTGAGTTTAAGTATCGAGTAGACGTCTGCCGGGTAAGAAATGTTCACTGGAAGTGGCAAGCTGCGACAACATTTCAGGATAACCTGCAATGAAAGGGTTGCAACAGGGAAGGATCGACGGGCCGTCGGAAGTTACGTCACGCCTCTATAAACAGAGCCATTCGGCACTTGGATTGCGATTGGAATGCATTGGCGCGCGAACCGAAAATCTGCGAACGGACAACGTCGTCGGAAGTGACTCGGTTTGAAGAATCTTTGTTGGACGGCGGTGCCTGGCTGAGCGACGGTTGCGGCTATTCCAATCATGAAAAATTCCACCCGCTCGCAATTGATCACCTTGGGCGCGACAGTGCTCGCCTCTTCATTTCTCACATTGTTCATCAAGAACTTCATCTCGGGAGAGAAGAAGATCAAAAAACGGATTCCCCGACGGTATGGGATCGCGGGCGGGCAGTTCGAGCGTTCGATGAGCCAACTGCTGGGGCCGCCGATTCTCGGTGGCAACCGGATCACGCGCCTGGAGAACGGTGTGGAGATATTTCCTGCGATGCTGGCAGGCATTGCCCGGGCGAAGGAGACGATCTGCCTTGAGAGCTACATTTATTGGCGCGGCGAAACGGCAGAGCGGTTCTCGATGGCACTCTCTGAAAAAGCCCGCGAGGGGGTGAAGGTGCATGTGCTGATCGACGGGATGGGGTGTGACTGTGTGGAGGGGGAATCGCTGCGGAGGATGCGTGAGTCGGGAGTGGAAGTGGAGGTCTATCACCTACGCCTGCGCAATCTGACGAACGTGAACCAACGGACACACCGCAAGCTGTTGGTGATCGATGGGCGGCAGGGCTTCACGGGCGGCGTGGGCATCGCCGACACCTGGCAGGGAGATGCCGACGCGCCCGACCACTGGCGGGACACCCACTATCAGGTGGACGGCCCTGCGGTGGCGCAGATGCAGGCGGCGTTCATGGACAACTGGATGAAGACGCATGCGACAGTGCTGCATGGAGATGCTTATTTTCCACTTATCGAAGAGCAGGGACCCCATCGATGCCAGATGTTCAAGAGCTCACCGATGGAAGGCAGCGAAAGCGCGCGGCTGATGTATATCCTCTCCATCACGGCTGCCGAGAAGAGCCTGCGCGTGGGAAACGCCTATTTTATCCCGGACGACCTGGTGACGGAGACGATCATCGCTGCGGTGCGGCGCGGAGTCGAGGTGGAGGTGCTGGTGCCGGGCGCGCATCTGGACTCCAAGCTGGTGCGCGGCGCGTCCCGGCACCGGTGGGGGAGGTTGCTGGAAAACGGCGTGCGGATTTTCGAATACCAACCGACGATGTATCACTGCAAGGTGATGATCATCGACGACCTGTGGGTCTCGGTGGGTTCGGCGAATTTCGACAACCGGTCGTTCCGGCTGAACGATGAGGCGAACCTGAACGTCTTCGACCGCGAGTTCGCGTTGGAGGAACGCGATGCCTTCGAGAAGGACAAGCAGCAGGCGCGTGAGATCACGTGGGAGGAATGGAGGCAGCGCCCGCTGGTAGAGAAAGCCGGGGATGTCACGGTGGGGCTGCTGCGTTCGCAATTGTGAGTTTCTGGGCCTGTTCAGAGCAAGGTGGTTGCCAGATTGATGCTGAAGGCAACGATGACGGTGTTGAAAAGGAACGACAGCATGCTGTGAAGCAGCACCACCCGGCGCATTCGTGTGGAGGTTACCTGCACGTCGGAGACTTGAAACGTCATGCCGATGACAAATGAGAAATAGGCGAAGTCGAGGAAATCGGGTTCCACCTCATTCGGGAATTCCAGCCCCCCCGCCTGACGGGTGGAGTAAAACAGGTGGGTATAGTGCACGGCCAGCAGTGTGTGCACCAGCAGCCATGAGGAAATCACAGTGGCTGCGGCCAACAGAACATGACCGATCACTTCTCCGCCACTCAGGGTTTTGGCCGTGGCCAGAAGTCCTCCGGCCGCCAGAAGGCTGGCTAGCGCTGCAATGATCAGACAAGAGGCGATGGTCGCGCGGTTCGAGTCCTCCAAGTGTGCCTTTCGCACCCGGGCTTTGGCCCCGTGCGCCAGCATACCGCCCCATGCCAGCATCAAACTGGTGATGGCGAACGCCGTCCACGAGATCGACAACGAGACGGGTAGCCTGAACTTCGTGAATGTTCCGGCGAGAGTACCCAAGCCCACGACCAATGCGGTCGCCAGATGATGGTGAGCTTCCGCTTCGATGAAACGCCGCCACGCGCTTGCGGGCCGGGAGGTGCTGGAGTTCATGACCCGGAGGTAGTATGAATTCAGGTGGTAACACAAGCATAACCGGGGCGCTCTGAGAACTGGCACCGCCGCACGTGGGCGAACCGGTTGCTAGAATTCGGTACCCTGCGGCACGGCGCTTCACGCATGCTGGACGCGGTGGGTGCCCTCCAGAATTTCCTCACAAAGCTTGTCGCAGAAATCAGCGAGATCTTCCGGCGAACGCGAAGTCGTGAGTCCTTGATCCACGACCACGCTGCTGTCCTCCCACGTGGCTCCTGCGTTTTCCAGATCGACACGGATGGAATGATAGGATGTCAGGGTGCGCCCCTCCACCAGATCCCCCTCGATCAACAGTTGGCCTGCATGGCAGATGGCGGCAACCGGTTTGTGTTGTTCGAAAAACTCGCGGGCGAATTCCACGGCATCCGGGATGGTTCGTAGTTTGTCCGAATTCAGAACACCGCCTGGCAGCACCAGCGAGTGGTAGCCATCCGCAGAAACTTCGGACAGCACCTTGTCCACCTTCCGTTTCTCCCCCCAGTTCTGATCGCTCCAGCCGCAGATCGTTCCCGCTGCGGGAGCGACGATGTCGACCTGCGCGCCACAGCCTCTCAGTGCTTCCACCGGAACATCCAGCTCGGATTGTTCGAAACCATCCGTAGCCAGAACGGCGACACGTTTTCCGGAGAGATTGTAGTGGGCCTTCAAGTAATTGATATCGATTTTCATGGTCCGGAAGCCATCGCAGGATTCATGCCGTGTTCACCCGCTCGCAATCCCGCGGCATTTCAAAAGACGGAAGAAAAGCCGGTCCGCAAGCGCGGTGCATGTTGCATGAGTTTTTTGCAATTCGCACCCGCCACACCTCTCCTGAAGACCTCGATGAGCGGCCGATTCCTTGATTCCACAACGGCCGGCAGGGTGTTCCCCGCGCTGGCACAAACCCTGATTAAGATACTTCACATCCACCGGAAGAACGGATGCCGGGGATGAAGCAAACCCGAACCAACAACCAAAATGAACAAGCTAGAAATCAAAGGAGACTGGAACGTCGCAAAGGGAAAACTCAAACAAAAGTGGGCCAGTCTCACCGACGACGACCTGACATTTGCTTCCGGCAAGGAAGACGAACTCATCGGCCGGATCCAAAAGCGGACGGGCGAGACCCGTGAAGCAATCGAAAAGGAGCTGAAACATTCAGGCGACTGCGGATGCTGATGTCTGTCTTTTCTCTCCAAGCCGCGCCCCGTCAAACGGAGCGCGGCTTTTTTGTATAAGAGCGGTTCGCGGGAGTGATCTAGCCGATGCTGCGGAGTGTCGGCTCGCGTTCCCATCGGCGGCCGGATTTCGCGGCAGCAATGTAGGCGGCGGCATTCTTGCTGTCGGATATCGGGATAACGCCGTCGTCCGCCGCTACGGAGGCCGCATCGAGTAATGCTTGGGCCGCAGGGACGTGGCCGATTACCTTGAGATGGCCGAATGCATCACGCACCCAGTTCACCGCCGCCGCTTCCTCCACGAGTTCCGCGACCGCCTTGTCTGACACGAGCAGGACGACGGTGTCGAAAAAGAACGACGGTCCTCCGGAAAGGGCGAAGTCGACTTCGTGCAGCACCCCGTCCGCTGCGGTTGCACCACCGATCTTCGGGGCGATCAGGGCGACGGCTGCCTTTTCTTTTTTGAACGCGGTCCGGAGTGTTGCAAGGAGGGCCGGATCAAAACCGTCCGTTATGAGGATGCCCGCCTTGCGACCTTTGAGGGTCTGCGGGTCTTTGGCGATGAGGCTGAGGGATCCGGAAGGAGGCAGATCGCGGGGTGGGATTGCAGGTTTCACTCGCTCGGTTTGGCCTTCCATGCCCAGAGCCGCCGCCACGGTATCGTGAAGGGCCGCATCGATGTTCTGAAGATGGCCTAACATTTTGCAGCGGATTTCCTTGAACTCGACGTGTGACAGCTCGAAGGCCAGGGCGGAGGCGATGTGGTTCTGCTCGGGTGGCGTCATCGAGCGGAAAAACATGCGGGCCTGCGAGTAGTGGTCGGCGAAGGTTTCCGCTCGCTTGCGGAGTTTCGCGCCATCGACCGCTTCAGGATGGGTTCGGAAGCCATGCATCGGACATTCTTTCGGGGCCTCGGGTGCGAGGCTGTTCGGCTCATAGGCGACGCGGCCTTTCGGAACCTCCATCTGGCGGAGTCCGTCGCGCTGGAAATTCCGCATCGGGCAGCGGGGCGCATTGATAGGGATCTGATGGAAGTTCGGGCCGCCGAGACGGCTGAGCTGGGTATCGAGATAGGAGAACAGGCGGCCTTGAAGCAGCGGATCATCCGAGAATCCGATCCCGGGCACGATGTGACTGGGGCAGAAGGCGACTTGTTCTGTCTCGGCGAAATGATTGTCGGGATTCCGGTTCAACACCATTTTTCCGACCATGCGCAGCGGGATGATTTCCTCGGGGATGAGCTTTGTCGGATCGAGCACGTCGAAGTCGAGGCTCGCGGCCGTTTCCTCGTCGAAAATCTGAAATCCCAGTTCCCATTCCGGGAAATCTCCACGGTTGATAGACTCCCACAGATCGCGGCGGTGGAAGTCGGGGTCAGCGCCGCTGATTTTTACTGCCTCATCCCAGACGACGGCGGACGATCCGATGGTGGGCCGCCAGTGGAATTTGACGAAGCGTGAATCACCTTTCCCGTTGATCAGGCGGAAGGTGTGCACGCCGAATCCTTCGATCATCCGCAAGGAACGCGGGATCGCCCGGTCCGACATGGCCCACATGACCATGTGCATGCTTTCCGGTGTGAGCGAGATGAAGTCCCAGAAGGTGGCGTGGGCGGATGCTGCCTGCGGAAAGCCGCGGTCCGGTTCCATTTTCACGGCGTGGATGACATCAGGGAATTTCATCGCATCCTGAATAAAAAAAACAGGGATGTTATTTCCTACCAGATCGAAGTTACCTTCCTCGGTGTAGAACTTCACGGCGAATCCACGGACATCGCGCGGAAGGTCCACTGAACCTGCGCCACCGGCGACGGTGGAGAAGCGGACGAACACCTCTGTCCGTTTCTTCGGATCCTGGAGAAACTTGGCCATGGTGACGTCCGCTTGCGATTCGTAGGGCTGGAAGTAGCCGTGCGCCCCGGAGCCACGCGCATGCACGATGCGCTCGGGAATGCGCTCGTGGTCGAAATGGGTGATCTTCTCGCGAAGGATGAAGTCCTCCAACAGGATCGGGCCGCGTTCGCCCGCTTTGAGAGAGTTCTGATTGTCCGAGATCGGCAGCCCTTGGTTGGTGGTGAGGACCTCCTGATCGCCGGCGGCGGTCTGATGGGTTTCTGCGGGAAGCCGGGTGGGCTTGGAAGAGGAAGGCGACGGGGTCTTTTTACGGGAGGACATGGTTGAGGAGCGTTAGGATTGACTGAGGGTCGAGGCGCAGGAAAGCGATCCCCTTCGCAGTTGGCATTCCAGTTCCGTCGGAGGACGGAGGTTTGGCCCGGATGCCATCCATAACGGGATCTTCTTCGTGGTTGTTAGTTTGGCCGCGGTGCTGGATGACTGCGTTTTGCACCACGAAAGCCAACCTTGCCGTGCAAAATATCTCTGTAAAATGACACTTATGATGTAAATGGAAGCCGGTCCACACGAAGAATTCCGCTGCCGACGATTTTCGCCCGCAGTCCGCCGCGAAAGTTTCCCTTTAGAAAATCCTCACCTCCCGGCGCGATCACCCGGTCCATCCAGCGACACGGTCGGCACTCCTGACAGCCCTCGAATTCCACGCCCTGAAAGCGAAACCGTTTGCCCATCCACTGCTTGAGATCCACGCCGCGGACGATCAGGTTTCGCCGGAAGACGGATGCAGGAAGACGGGGCAATTTGAAATGCTCGCGCACTTCGTCTACGATTTCCGAGGAGAAAAACGTTGCTTGTCCCTTGTAGTCCGGGCGGTAGCCGAAGTAGCGGTCGCCCCGCAAGCCCATGCCGGCGACGCATTCGACCTGATCCGGCGAGGTGATTCCATTCGGTAGCCGACCCTCGCCGTGTTTGCCCCAGTAATCATGGCCGGGAGAGATGTAGATGGCTACCAGCCCGGCCTGCCAATCGGGTGGAAGCAGGGCGGCGTGCGGGAGTTGTGGAGGATCCGGGTTCATGAATGGAAGTGGGCGACTGGGTCTGAACGACAGCGACCGACCTCAGGCGTTGATTGCTTGAATCCCGGTGGTCAAATGCCGGCGTTCTGTTGGCATGATACGTGCCATTATCTTCCTGCTTCCCGCCAGGCCGCCCTGTCCGGCCTTTTCCATTGCCCTTCATCCAACCTCTCCAGTTTCTAACTATGAATCCCCGACAACGTCTGGCCGTCATCGGCAGCGGACCTTCCGCGATCTATCTGCTCAAGCATCTTCTGGATGAGGTGGAAGTGATGGTTCGTCATATCAGCTCCATCGACATTTTCGAGAAAAGCGGCCTCACCGGAATGGGGATGCCGTACAATCCGCGGATGACGGACCGCCACCACATGTCCAACATTTCCTCGGAAGAACTGCCGGAGCTGCCGGTTACCTTCGGCGACTGGCTGCGGGCGCAGGAACCGGCCTTTCTGAGGGAACTCGGCGTGGAGGATGTGGAGATCAGTGATAGCGAGGTTTACAGCCGGCTGGCGCTGGGCCGATACCTTCAGGCGCAGTATCAGGCAATCCTGGCGGGGCTCACCGAGGCGGGGATTGCAATCCAGGAGTTTCGGCGTTGTGAGATCGTCGATATCCGGTGTGTTTCCCCGGAAGGCGAGGTGATGCTGGAAACGGCGGAAGGAGAACGCCATTCTTGTGATCGAGTAGTGGTTGCGACAGGGCACTCCTGGATCAATGACGATCAAACTGCGAACGGCTATTACGCATCTCCCTGGCCGATTTCGAAACTGATGCCGCGAGAAGGGGAATATCATAATTTCGCGATCGGCACGCTGGGTGCGTCGCTCAGCGCCTTCGATGTGATTTCTTCGTTGGCACACCGTCACGGTGAGTTTTCGGAGGAGGCGGGGATTCTCAATTTCAGACCGTTTCCCGGAACCGGGAATTTCAAGATGATCATGCACTCCGCTGACGGGCTGCTGCCCCACCTGCAATTCGACCAGGTGGAACCGATGCGGGAAATCTATCGACACGTGGATCGCGACGGCCTGTTGGCACTGGTCGGTGGCGATGGCTTTCTCCGGCTGGACACTTATTTTGACCGGGTGTGCCGGCCGGCACTGTGCAAGGCCTTCGCAAAGGACGGGATGGCGGAGATGGTGGGCATCCTGGGAGACCGGCAGTTCGGCTTTCTTGAATTCGTCGAAAAGATGACGGAGAAGCACGATTATCCGAACGCGTTCGAAGGCATGCGTTACGAAATGGTCGAGGCGCGCAAGTCGGTTCTGGCACACCGGCCGATCCACTGGAAGGAAGTCATCGACGACCTGATGTACACGCTGAATTTTCACGCGGAGCTGATGCCGGCGGAGGATCATCTGACGTTGCGCTCCTGCGTGATGCCGTTCCTCATGAACCTGGTGGCTGCGATGCCGCTGGAATCCGCTCATATTTTGTTAGCCCTGTATGACGCAGGAAAGCTCGACCTGGTGGCGGGGAAGGTTGAGGTCGGGAAAACAACAGGGGACGAAGGCCGGACGACGATCAAGGTGGAGAACGGTGAGGACTGGGAGAAGCACACCTACCGGATGTTCGTGGATTGCAGCGGTCAGAAGCCGCTGGATCTTGACGACTATCCGTTTCAGGAACTGGTCGATTCCGGCCATGTACGGCGCGCCAGGGCTCGGTTCAGCGATCCGGAGAACGCGCGTGAGTCCATCCCGCAGGGGAAGGAGAATTTGCTGTTCAGGGACGGTCCATTTCTTTGTTATCCCACGGGTGGAGTGGACGTGGATGCTGCCTACCGCTTGATAGACGTTGGCGGCATGCCGGATCCGCGGCTCTGCGACATCGCATTCCCTCACACCTCTGGAGTGAGGCCGTATTCCTACGGATTGCAGGCGTGCAGCGATACCAGCGCGATTCTGGTGAGGGCGTTGGTCGAGGAATTCGAGTCAGGAATACCGTTGGATGGTGATATCGTTAACATGACGGAGGTCTACTGAGACGCAGGACGGCAAGGCAGACGGTTTTCCACCACTTCACCGGTGCCAATCCCTTCGGCTTCTCGTCGACCAATCTGGGCAGCCTCTACAAGGGGCCCCTCTCGGTATCCGACCATCCGATCCGGATGACGGCATCCGCTGCGATCTGTGCTGGCTCCGCTCCGCCTTGTTTGGCTGTCCACAAGATTACCACCGCTTTCTGGACCCGGGGGTTGGCTCCGCGGCTGCCAAGTGTCGCCAGCTTCGCAGGATCGATCAGGGGAGCTAGTGCATCGTCCTCTTAGTGCGTGTGCGATTGTGACTGATGGTTTTGTGT
>JBDSNC010000154.1:0-27154 GCA_039915545.1 Luteolibacter sp. | reverse complement strand
TTGACCAACTTGGCGTCAACGCAGATCAAGTCACCACCGAAGCAAAATTCGTCGAAGACCTCGGAGCCGACTCGCTCGACACCGTGGAACTCGTCATGGCTTTCGAAGAAGAATTCGACATCGAAGTGCCGGATGAAGAAGCAGAAAAGCTCCAGGCTGTCGGTGACGTGATCACCTACATCACGAGCCAGCAAGCCTGATTCCGCTTGGCAAAACTTTGCAAAAGGGCGGGCTCCTCACGGATGTCCGCCCTTTTCTTTGCTTTCCGGCAGATCCGGGAGAACATCCCACGCCATGCATTCGCCCGACGACATCCACTATGCGCTAGAGACGACGAAGGTTCTTCGTGAGCCGGACCGTCGCATCGATACGTTCGGTGAAACACGCTTCGAGTTCCAGCTCATCAGCGAGCTGATGGACCGCACTGGCGAGGTCAGGATCCGCACTGGCGAAGTCGAGGCGCTGCGTCCGCGCATCCTCCGGCCTTCAGCCTACAACGAGGTGCAGTTGGAGGGATTCGATCCCTCGGCCCGCGCCCGTTTTGACAAGCTGGTGGAAAAATTCCGCGAAGAGGGCAGGGATCTTGCTTTCCTCCAATACGGCTTCCAGTTCCGCCGCGGCAACGTCCACGAGGAGATCGTTCACGACTCCATCGATGCCGTCCGCGAACGGGTGCTTGAAGACATCCGCAAATCCGGCAATCCTTCGCTCGCCGTCATCGAAGGGGTTGACGACGCTTGGGAAATCTCCATCCTCAAATTCTCCTTCGAAATGATCCTTCGCTCCCATGAGATCAACGCATTCGATTTCAAGCGCCGCGGTCTTATCTGAAGAACTCCTGCACGTGCCCATGAGTTTCTGGACGCTTCTCAAGATTCTCGCCGCCCTTTGTGTGCTGGCCGTCATGGCCTTCACCGGCATGCTCGCCTATCATGTCGTCGTCGCGCCGCTAGGTGGTGTTTTCGCGAAAATCATTCCGAATCCCTCCGAAGTCGTCGGCAAACAGCCGGATACCGACTTCGCGAAAATGCTCGACTCCGCCGAACTCCCCGACATCGATCCAGGCGAAAAGGCGTTCCAGAAAGCCCACGAACTCCTCGCGCTTGGCAAGCTCAACGAGGCCCGCGAGAAGCTCGTTTCCATCGTCAACGTTTACCCCACGTCGCCCTCAGCGCCCGTCGCCCGCCGGATCGTCGGCGACATGAATCTCGACGAAATTCTGTCCATCTCCCACATGGAAGGAAAAATGACCCACGTCGTCAAAAAGGGGAATTCCTTCTTCGGCATCGCCGCCGAACACAAGACCAGCATCGACATGATCATGCACCTCAACGGCATGTTCGAGCTCAAGGGCATCCAGCCGGGTGAGGAACTCGTCGTCATGCCGCTGGAATTCAAGATTCTCATCGAGCCCCAGCGCAAGGCTCTCTCGCTATGGGATGGGGAGCGTTTCATCCGCGAATATAACATCGTCCACCTCGGCGTGGCAGGCGCACTCGCCAATCAACACGGCCCCATCAATTCCAAAGCCGCCGAGGCAGGTGGAAAACGCGTCCAGCTTCCCTCCAAGGACTACCGCGGTGCTGCCAAGATCATCCAGTTCGGCAAACCGCCCCTCCAGATCCGCGGCTACACCGGCCCGGCGGAGGAAGCTCCCCACGGCATCGTCCTGAAAACCGAAGACATGGAGGAAATCAACCTCCTCACCCGGGTCGGGAACGAAGTGGAAGTCCGCAATCAGCCGAAATAGCCCATCTGAACGTGGTTGCGGCGTCTCGCCGCAAAGTCGCTCCTTCTCTGCGCTAATCACTGCCTCCGGAGCGTCTCTCCGCTGACGGTTTTTTCTTCACAGAAGCCCGATTTCCAAACCATCTCTAGCCTTGCATCTTCCGCCCTGAATCCCGAATCTTCCGCCCTTCACATGCAGCTCCTCGAATTTGAAAAACCTGCCGCCGAACTGGAACGCGAGCTTGAAAAACTCCGGACCAAGTCGAATTCCCAGAACATCGACCTGTCCGCCGAGATTTCCATCATGGAGAACAAGCTGGCCGAGACCCGCGCTGCCATTTACAAAAACCTAACCCCTTGGCAGCGCGTCCAGATCGCCCGCCACACGAACCGTCCGTTCATGCTCGATTACGTCTCGCTGGCTTTCACGGATTTCCAGGAACTGCACGGCGACCGCCACATCGGCGACGACGCCTCCATGCCCGGCGGATTCGCCCGCATCGGTGGCCGCCGCGTGATCGTCATCGGCCATCAGAAGGGCCGCGACACCAAGGAGAACCTCAAGCGCAACTTCGGCAGCGCTCACCCGGAAGGCTACCGCAAGGCCATGCGCCTGATGAAGATCGCGGAGAAATTCGGCCTGCCTGTTATTACGATGATCGACACCCCCGGCGCCTTCCCCGGCATCGGCGCGGAGGAGCGGAACATCGCCGAGGCCATCGCCTACAACCTTCGTGAAATGATGCTGCTGAAAGTGCCGGTCATCGCCATCGTCCTCGGCGAGGGCGGCTCCGGCGGCGCACTCGGCATCGGCGTGGCGGACCGCGTCATCATGATGGAAAACGCCTATTACTCCGTCATCAGTCCGGAAGGTTGCGCCGCCATTCTCTGGAAACACCGCAAGTACGCGCCCGAGGCCGCCGAGGCCATGAAGCTCGTCGCCCCCGATCTCAAGGAACTCGGCCTCATCGACGACGTGATCAACGAGCCCAACGGCGGTGCCCATCACGATCACCAGGCCTCCGCGGATTCCTTCCGCGACAAGGTCATTTCCCACATCGACGAGTTGTCCGCCCTTCCGCTGGAAAAGCTGTTGGAGGAACGCTACGCGAAATTCCGCAACTTCGGCGAGTGGCAGGGGAAAGAATAGGGGAGTCCGGGCGGTATGGGACCACTCCCAAAACGGGCGGCCGTCAGTCGCTCGTAACAGATTCATCGTTAATCAGAAAATCAGATATCATGGCTACAAAAGTTGGAGTGATCGGAGCAGGCGGCATGTTGCAATACCACGCGGCGGGCTTCCGCCAGGCAGGCGCGGAAATCATCGCCGTCGCCGATCCCGCACCAGGCGCTGCTGCGAAAGCCGCTGAAAAATGGGGCATCGCGAACGCCTACGAATCCGTCGATGCCATGCTCGCGGAGTGCAAGGAACTCGACGCCGTCAGCATCATTGTTCCTAACAAGTTTCACGCCCCGCTCGCCCTCCAGTGCCTCAAGGCCGGCAAACACGTTTTCTGTGAGAAACCGCCCGCGCTCAAAGCCTCCGAAGTCGCGGAAATGATCGCCGCCGCGGATCAGGCCGGCAGGAAGCTGATGTTCAACTTCAACAACCGAGCCCGCCCCGAGTCGCAGGCGATGAAGTCCTACTGCGCGGACGGCACCGTCGGCACCATCAACTCCGCCCAAGCGAAATGGATCCGCCGCACCGGCATCCCCGGCTTCGGCGGCTGGTTCACCACCAAAGAGCTATCAGGCGGCGGTCCGGTCATCGACCTGCTCCACATGATCGATCTTGCCCTCTATTTCATGGGCTATCCCGAGCCAGCGCACGTGCTCGCCAACACCTTCGACACCTTCATCACCGACAAGGGCTTCAAGGGCCCGTGGGGCATTCCCGACCGCGTCGACGGCACTAACAACGTCGAGGCCGCGGCCCACGGCTTTGTCACCTTCAAGACCGGCCAGGTCCTCACACTCCAGGTTTCCTGGGCGGAAATGGTCAAGCGGGAGGAAGTCTCCGTCGTCTTCCAAGGCACCAGGGCCGGCGGCAGGGTCGAGCGCCTCTTCGGCCGCGACGGCCTCGATGAAACCGCCATCGACACCTGCGAACTCTACGTCCAGGAAAACGGCAACAGCGTCAACCGCACCATCGTCACTCCCGCCTGCGAGGACATGGGCCGCAGCAACTCCGCGCGCAACTTCATCGAAGCCATCGAAGGCAAAGCCGAGCCGCTCAACACGCCCGACCAAGCCCTCAACCTGATGAAGATCATCGACGCCCTCTATCAATCCGCAGAGTCCGGCAAACCCGTCTCCATCTGATTTTCTTTCTATCAACCATCAACTCTCAACCATCAACTTCTTTATGAACCGTAAAATCCGCATGGGCATGGTGGGTGGTGGACGTGGCGCTTTCATCGGCGCGGTCCATCGCATGGCAGCAAATCTCGACGGCAAAATCGAACTGGTCGCCGGTTGTTTTTCTTCCGATCCGGAAAAATCCAAGCTCTCCGGCCAGGACTTCTTCCTCGATCCATCGCGGGTTTACTCCTCCTACAAGGAAATGGCGCAGGCCGAAGGAGCGCTGCCGTTGGGCGAACGCATCGACTTCGTCACCATCGTCGCCCGCAACGACCTCCACTATCCGGTCGCCAAAGCCTTCCTCGAAGCCGGCATCCACATCGTCTGTGAGAAGCCGCTCGCGTTCTCGCTCGCGGAAGCGAAGGAGCTGAAGAAACTCGTCGATACGTCCGGCCTCGTCTTCGCCCTCACGCACAACTACACCGGCTATCCGATGGTCAAGGAAGCGCGCGCCATGGTGAAGGCCGGCAAGCTCGGGCGCATCCTCAAGATCGTCGCCGAGTATCCGCAGGGCTACGCTGTCGGCGCACTCAAGGAGCAGGCGGACACCGCGATCTCCAACTGGCGCATGGACCCTTCCGTCGCCGGCATTTCCAACTGCATCGGCGACATCGGCTCCCACGCCGAAAACCTCGCCCGCTACATCACCGGCCTCGAGCTGGAGGAAATCGCCGCCGACCTCAACACCTTCATCCCCGGGCGCCCGCTCGACGACGACGGCAGCATGCTCGTCCGCTACGAAGGCGGCGCGCGCGGCCTGCTCTTCGCCTCACAGATTTCCGCGGGCGATGAAAACAACCTCAACATCCGCGTTTACGGCACCGAAGCCTCGCTCGAATGGCACCAGGAACATCCGAACGAACTCACCGTGAAATTCGCCGATGCCCCGCGCCAGATCTGGCGCCGCGGTAACAGCTACAACGGCGCGGAAGCCACCAAAAACACCCGTCTTCCTTTCGGCCATCCGGAAGCCTTCATCGAGGCATTCGCCAACATCTATCTGGGAGCAGCCGAAGCCATCGCCGACTCCCTCGCCGGAACCTATCCGCGCCCCGAAGGCTACGATTTCCCCACCATCGACGACGGCGTCGAAGGCATGGCCTTCATCGAAGCCGCCGTGAAATCCTCCAAAGCCAACGCCGCCTGGACCCCCGTCCACGCCACCGTCTGACCGGGACAGTGGGATTCATCCCGATGCCCATCAGCCACCATGCTCCGCCGCAATACTCTGCGCGGGCGGATGGGCGTGGCCGCAGGTGGGGCAGTGACGCCATTGCGGATCCCATGCGAGACCACCGCCCGGGCCGGCTGGCGCGGGAGTGGATTCGGTGGCCTCGTCGAGCTGGTCCGTGCCGAAGAGGGCGACCATCATCGCCTTGCCGACGATGTTCATCAGCATGCCGAACAGCACCAAGCCGCATAACATCGTGGCGGCGGCGATGAGGCGTCCGCAGACGGTGACCGGATACATGTCGCCGTAGCCGACGGTGGTTAGAGTAGTGATGCACCACCACATCGACTGCGGTACGGAGCTGAAGGCGGTGTCCTTGGCCCAGTTGATTTTCTCGCCGTGGCTGTCGGTGACCGGGGATTTGGTGTCGTCCGCCTGCGCGATGATGTCGGGATCGGCCACGGTGACTTCGAAGCTGTGTTTCGCGGCATGCCAGGCTTTCACGTCCCAGGTGCCGGAGAAGGGGGAATCGCCGGTGATCCCGATTTTCACACTCGGCTGTTCCTTGGACATGTCGGTGGATTCGAAGCGGAGCGTGTCGGCATTCACGCGCTGCACGGAGACGAGCTCGCCGTTGGAGCTTTCCGCATAATAAATCAGCGTGCTGGAAATGATGATCACCGAGAACATGGCGAGCGAGTAGATCAGCAGGTTGATTTTGAGCGGGCTGCGTTTCAGCTCGCCACGCACGTCGGTGCCGATCTTGTCCACGGCCTCGCGCGCCAGCTTGAGGACCCGCAGCACCCGCAGGACGCGAAGGACCCGCAGCATCCGTGCGGATTTCAGCGCGGTGATGTTGGCGACCTGGAAATAGCTCGGGACGATGGCAAGCAGATCGATGATCCCCCAGAAGCTGAATATGTAGCTCAGTTTTTGGCGGGTCGTCAGCAGGTGGCCGAGGTATTCGAGCGTGAAAATGACGGTGACCCCGATTTCACAGATCCGGAAGAAGCGGCCGTATGCCTCGTGCAGGCTGTCGACGGTTTCCAGCGCGCTGCAGATGGTGGCGATGAAAATGACGAGGCTGAGGAAATTGTGAACGATGTGATAGCTGCGGCAGGCCGGCTCGTGAAACACCCGGAACAGCCAGCGCGGGCCGACCCGATCTTGGCTGGGAGTCGGTTCGCTCACGGGAAGGGAAGGCTCGTTCATGATGCTGAAAACGGGTGGTTTCGCCCGGAAAACGACTGCTGCCGGACGGCGCGAGCTTGGCCACCGGGGCGGAAATTGGCAATGGCCGAGTGAGCCGGGACGACTGATCCCCGGAGTTCTTCCCTACGAAGAACTAGAGATCTTCTGACCACGGATTGCTCGGATTTACACGGATGAAGATTCAACAATGGGGACAGATTTGAACATCTTGAGAATTTCCACCGGGCCACAGCCTCGAACCTTTTCAGTCCAGCCTTTCTTATCCGTGTTCATCCGAGCAATCCGTGGTCGATTTTCTTTGCTGGCATGCTTTTCCCAGCGTGGGGAGCCTGACCCGATCCCCGGTCGTTTTTCCTTTATTCGCAGCAAGGGATTCATTCATCCTGTGTATCCCAAGTTCAACCAAATCCACCATGTCGCGACCTGTCACACTCTTCACCGGCCAATGGGCCGATCTCCCGCTCGAAAAACTCGCTCCGCTGGCCTACGAAATGGGCTATGACGGACTGGAACTCGCCTGTTGGGGTGACCACTTCGACGTCGATGCCGCTGCTTCCAGCAAGACCTATGTGAAGGAAAAGTGGGAGCTGCTCGCCGACCACGGCCTCACCTGTTATGCCGTCTCGAACCACCTCGTCGGCCAAGCCGTCTGCGACCTCATCGACGAGCGCCACAAGGCGATCCTCGCTCCGGATGTCTGGGGTGATGGCGATCCCGAAGGCGTCCGCAAGCGCGCTGCGAAAAAGATGATCACCACCGGCAAGGCCGCCCGCGCGTTTTTCAATGCGAAGCCCGGCCGCAACGGCAAGGATGAGTTTCCGGCCGTGGTCAACGGTTTCACCGGCTCCTCGATCTGGCATTCCCTCTACGCCTTCCCGCCGACCTCGCAGGAGTATTATGAAAAGGGCTTCAAGGATTTCGCCAAACGCTGGCTGCCGATCCTTGATGCGTATGAAAAACTCGACGTCAATTTCGCCCTCGAAGTCCATCCGACGGAAATCGCCTTCGACATCGCGTCCGCCCAGCGTGCTCTGGCAGCTGTTGGAAACCACAAGCGTTTCGGCTTCAACTACGATCCGTCCCACCTCGGCTATCAGGGCGTGGACTACGTGAAATTCATCCGCGACCTCGGCACCCGCATCTATCACGTCCACATGAAGGACGTCTGGTGGAACCACGGCGACGGCTCGGTCGGCGTCTTCGGAGGCCACACGAATTTCGGCGACGCCCGCCGGTTCTGGGATTTCCGCTCGCTCGGCCACGGGGACATCGAGTTCGAGGACATCATCGTCGCACTCAACGACGTGGGATACAAGGGCCCGCTTTCCGTCGAGTGGGAGGACATCCGGATGGACCGCGTCCATGGTGGTGAGGAAGCCGCCGCCTTCGTGCGCAGCGTGGATTTCCCATCGAGCAACGTCGCGTTTGATGCGGCTTTTGATAAGTCGAACCAGTGATTTGATCCACGGGACTCATAGGTCATGTAGGACCTATGAGTCTCATTTTATTTGGCCTCCGCAGACTTCACCTGCCGGAAAACCCAGAGACTCACCACGCTCACTCCGATGGCCAGGAAACCCAGCCGGTCGTAGTGCAGCAGTTTTCCGCCGGCACCTTCCGCCACCACCATGCCGCCGATGCTGGTGGTGAGGCCTGAGGCCAGGTCGCGCGAGCATGCCACCAGACTCATGTAGGCACCGCGCCGCGCGGAAGGGACCGCCATGGAGATCGTCGCCTGGCTCGGGATGAAGCGGGCGCTGGCGAACATGAAGAAAAGCGCGGCGATGACGAGTACCTGCCACTCCGGACGCGGACCGGACGAAGTCAGCACGCCGATGACCACACAGGCTCCGGCGACGAGGATGGAATACAGGAGAAATTTCCCATGCCTGTCCGCCAGGCGTCCGACCCATGGGCCGGTGAAAACGGTGATTCCGCCGCCGACCATGTAAACGAGGAACAGGTCTTTCTCAGCCATTCCCACATTTCTAACGAGGAAGGGTGATAGGAACGGGATGATCGTGAAATGCCCGAACACCACGAACATCATCAGCGCCAGACCCTTCCAAGCGTTCGTATCCTTCAGCAGCAGGAGGAAATCCCTGGTGGAGCGGACCTGGCCGTCCTCCAGATGCTTGCGCACCGGTGGCAGGATGCGGAACAGGGAAATCCACACGATCACCGCGATGCCTGCGACGGCTAGAAACGGTGCCTCCCAGCGCAACCACTGCGCGAGTTTCAAACCGAATGGCACGCCCAGTGCCGCCGCTGCCGAGAATGCCGTCATGATGACGCCCATCCCGCGCGCCCGGCGTTCCGCCGGCACCACGTCTGATACGATGGCCATGATCGTCGCGCCGCTCACGCCGCCGAAGGCACCGCAGACGCACCTCGCGATCATCAGCGTTTCCCATGTTTTCGAGAGACCGCAGGCCAGCGTTCCGATGGTGAAGCCCGCGTAGGCGAAAAGAAGAAGGTGGCGGCGGTCGAAGCGGTCGATGAACGGTGCGCTTGAAAGCCCGACCACACCCGCGGTGATGGCGAACGAGGAAATCAGGCTGCCGAACTGCTGCGGGGAGATCGCCAGCTGCCGCATCAGTTGCGGGCCTAGCGGCATCATCACCATGAAGTCCATGATGTGGGTGAACTGAACGGCGGCAAGCAAGAGCAACAGCCGCCGCTCGGAAAGAACACGGCTCGGGGTGACAATCGGGGAATCCATGTGGACAGGTGAGCGGGATGTCTTTGTCGCATGGATTTCGCATCCTGCAACCCACTCGTTGTGGTTTTTCGGTGACGGCCGGATGCGGTTCTCAGCAAAGGCTTGCGATCAACTCCGGCAGCAATCGGGGGACACGGGCGCAGAGGGAAGCTCCGGATTCCATCAGCTCCGCGCCGGTGCCGTAACCCCAGAGAACTCCGATGGAGGTGACCCCGTTGGCCTTCGCTCCGATGATATCGTGCTCGCGGTCGCCGATCATGATGGCATCCGTCGCCGCGATTTTTTCCCGTTCGAGAATGTGGGCGATGAGTTCCGCTTTGTTCGCTCGGGTGCCATCGAGTTCGCTGCCATTGACGCTGGCGAAATACTTGTTCAGACCGAAGTGGTCGATGATCGGCTTTGAGTAAACGGTGGCTTTCGAGGTGGCGACGTGAAGCACGTGGCCGAGACCGCGGAGTTCCTCAAGGGTTTCCACGATCCCCGGATAGACGGAATTTTCAAATAGCCCGATGCTGCCGTAGCGTTCCCGGTAGGAGCGCACGGTGGATTCGAAAAGTTCAGGTGCACTGGCGACGAGCTTTTGAAAACTTTCCAGAATCGGCGGCCCGATGCACCAGAGCAAATTTTCCGCCGCCGGGACGGGCAGGCCGTTTTCCGCGAGCGAGTGTTGGATGGAAGCGATGATGCCGGGGCGGGAATCGGTGAGTGTGCCGTCGAGGTCGAAGAGGAGGTGCATGGGAAGAAGTTGATGGTTGAGGGTTGATAGTTGATGGAAAGAGCAGGAAGAAGCGGAAGGATTTTCTTCCCGCTATCAACCATCAACTCTCAACCATCAACTTCTTCCTCACTCCGCCGGAACGTGCGGCTCGAAAGTCATGGCGCGTTCGTGCTCGCGGGCCTTGGCGGCTTTTCTGGCAGCTTGATAGAACTGCTCCTGCACGCGGAACGCCTTCTGCCCCTTCACGCGGACGATGCGCTGGGAAGTGCCGTCCGGCATCAGGCGAGAGGCCTGCATGTTGTCCTGGAAATAGGATTCCAGGATCCTGACAAGCCTGCGCTTCAAGACCGGTTCCTCAATCGGGATCATGAGCTCGATGCGCTTTTCGAGATTGCGCGTCATCCAGTCGGCGGAGGAAATGTAAACGCCGCCGTCGCCGCCCTGATGGAAATAGAACAGGCGGGCGTGTTCGAGGTAACGGTCGATCACGGAGATGACTTCGATGTTTTTCGAGTATTTCGAATCACCCGGTTTGAGGCAGCAGATGCCGCGCACGTTGAGGCGGATCTCGACGCCGGCCTGCGAGGCCTTGTAGAGCGCGCCGATGATTTCCGGATCCTGCAGCGAGTTTACCTTGCCGATGATGCGGGCGGGCAGGCCCTGTTTCGCGCGCTCGGCTTCGCTGGCGATCATGTCCAACAGCTCCGGTTTCATCGCGGTGGGCGCAGGGACGAGGCGTTGGAAACGCAGCAGTTTCGAGCGGCCGGTGACGGCGTTGAAGAACAGCGACGCGTCATTTCCGTATTCAGGCTTGCAGGTCAGATAGGAAAGATCGGTGTAAAGCCGCGAGGTGGTTTCGTTGTAGTTGCCGGTGCCGAGATGCACGTAGCGGCGTAGGTGGCCGTTCTCGCGGCGGACGATGAGGCAGATCTTCGCGTGGGTTTTCAGGCCTTTGACTCCATAAACGATCTGGGCTCCGGCGCGCTGGAGTTCGTCCGCGCGGTTGAGGTTGCGGGCTTCGTCGAAGCGGGCCTTGAGTTCGACGAGCGCGGTGACGTGTTTGCCGTTTTCCGCAGCCTTGATGAGGGCGTCGATGATGCGGGATTTTCTGGCAGTTCGATAGAGCACCTGCTTGATCGCGATGACGTCCGGGTCTTCCGCCGCTTCCTCGATCAGGCGCAGAACCGGCTCGAAGGATTCATAAGGATGGAAAAGCAGGACGTCTTTTGAGCTGATCGTTTCGAACATCGACGCTCCGGGAGCGATGGCGGGGGAGTTCTGGCCCGGCCAGTCGATATCGCGGAGGTGGTCAAAACCTGATAGGAACGCCAGTTCCATGAACGAGGCGAGTCCCGGCGGCCCGTTGATCCGATAGGTTTCCTGGGGCGTGGCGGCGGTAACGAACTTGATCACGCGGGCGAGATCTCGTGGGGCGTCGGAGCGGATTTCCAAACGGACGGTGTCGGCGAACCGGCGGGCGGTGAGGACCTCCTCCATTTCTCCGGCGAGGTCGATGGCGTCCTCTTCCTGCACCACGATGTCGCCATTGCGCGTGACGCGGAACGCGGTGGTGGCGGTGACAGTTTCGCCCGGGAAAAGCTCGTCCGCATGGGTGGCGACGAGGTCCTCGATCAGGAGGAACGCGTGCTGCTCGTCCGTCGTGGTGACATGCACGCGGCGACCGAGATTTTCCGGAATGGGGATGAGGGCGTGGCGGTGCTTCTGGCCTGATGGATCGAACAAGCGGCAGGCGACGATGATTTGAAGGGCTGGAATGTTAGGCGGCACGCCCTCCGGATCGACAGCGAGAGGAGTGAGGAGCGGATAGATGAGATCTTCGAAAGTCGCGGAAACCTGGGCCGCCTGCTCGACCGAAAGTTCGCGCGGTTGCAGCGGGCGGATGCCGGCCTTTTCAAGCGCGGGGACGATGGTGCCGGTGAGGAGCGAGTATTGGTCCGCGCTCATCTTGAGAATGCGCTGGCGCAGGGCTGCGAGATTTCTGGCGGGCGTGAGTCCGGAGGCATCCGGTGTTTTCCATCCGCTGCGGCGCATCAGCATGAGGCCTCCGATGCGGACTTGGAAGAACTCGTCCAGATTGGAAGCGGTGATGGCGAGGAATTTCACCCGCTCCAGCAGCGGAAGGTCGTCGCGCAGGGCTTCATTGAGCACGCGCTGGTTGAACTCGATCCAGGAGAGTTCGCGGTTGAGATAGGGAATGGACATTGGGAGAAGTTGATAGTGGATGGTTGATAGTTGATGGGAAGAATGAATCGATGATTTACGATCCACCATCCACGATCTGGTTTCTAATTATCCTCATCGATGACGACGCCGAGGCCGAAGACCTGTTCGAAAAGATCCGCTTTCGAGGCCATTGCGAGGCGTTCGACGTCGGTATCGGCAAGGCCCGGCAGGCGGATGCGGAGCTTGCCGGACACGCGGCGGATTTCGAGTTGGGAAACGCGCTGGGCGTGCGTGCGTTCGAGGGCATCGGCCACGCGCAGGAGTGCCGCGAGTTTTGAAACGCGGATGCGGTCGTCCGTGCTGAGGGCTGCGTAGGCCGGGTGGTCGAGGCGTGGGCCTGAGTGGCGGTGATAGCGGGCGACCAGCGCGACGATGGTGACGTCCAGCCGGTCGAGTCCGAATACCTCGGAGTTCAGGATGATGTATTCCGAGTGTTTGTGGTGGGCGCGCGGGCTGACGTAGGTGCCGACCTCATGCAGGATGGCGGCGACCTGCAGCAGCAGCGCGTCGTGCTCGGTAAGCTGATGGAGATCCGTCAGCGAGTCGAAGAAGCGGGTGCAAAGGTTGCCGACGTGCTCGCCGTGGCTGGAATCCGACTGATAGCGTTCCGCGAGAATGCGGGCGGAGCGAAGAACCTCCTCGGCAAAGGCTCCGGTGAGCTCGCGTGAGACCAAGAGGTCGTGGAGCAGGCCTTGTTCGTATTCACTGTTGGGAATGTGGATTTCCGTGAGCTTCAGGGTCTCCGCGACGGCGAGATTGATTTCGAGCGCGGGGAGCAGAGCCTCGGCGGTCTGATAGTCGAGCTGGAAACGTTTCACGAGCTCCACGTCGCTGACGCTGGCGGTATCGGCGGTGAACTGGCGGAAACTCTTGAGCGAGCAGGACTGGCTGGATTTCGTCAGCGACGGGGCGACAGACTGGATTTCGTAACCGATGGCCACAAGACCGTCGATGGTGACGTCCGAAAAATCGAAGCGGATCTGGGCGAGGTTTCCGTAGGCATGCTCGCGGATGACGCGGAGCATCGCGGAGCCTTCGGCGTGCGATCCGTCGACCGCCTCGCGGGTGCGGTGCGTGCCCATCCGGTAGCTGGTGTAGCGGGTGATGAGGCCGTTTTGGAAAAGCAGCGCGCGGGTGTTGCCGGGGCCGACGTGGAGAACGAGCGTGGTGTCCTTGCGCATGGCCGGCAGGTCCTGCAGGCGGCGGCGGGTTTTCAGATAGATGAGGCGCGTCATCTCTCCGTCGTCGATGGTGCCGATCTTCAATCCGCAGGCGATGCGGATGCGGTTCATCACGGTTTCGTGGTTGACCGCCTCGCTGAGGATGTTGGTGGCGACGGCGCGGGTGATGGCGTGGGGATCGAGTCCGAGCTCGGCCAGGGATTTCTGATAGCCCTTGATGATGGAGACAATGCGCTCGGTGGTGGACGGAGTGACGTTGGCACCGCGGAAGATGTCGCGGGCGACGGGGGCGGGTTGCTCGAGGAAATCGATGGGAGTGAGCGAGCCGTCGTCCGCGCGTTCCGCGACCATCATGGAAACCGAGCTGGCGCCGATGTGCAGCGCGGTGAAGAGATTTTCAGCAGCGTAGGAGTTTTTCTCGAATTTCCCAAGTTTCGGCATCGCACAAAGACAACGTGGGGAGGCCGATCTTTCAATCCTCAAAATGTGACAAGGCCCATCTTGTCCGAGTCCGGGCTTGTCAAGGGGGGCTGACCCGAAGGATAAACCTGCCATGCCGGTCAATGGAGCGTTGGAACGATATTGGGTGAAGCCTGGTGCTAAAATGGACTTCAATGCCTACGACAGCGGCGAGAAAACGCTGTTTCAAGGCAACAAGGACGAGTTTGAGACACAGTTCGACGAACTCCAGCACCAGCTCCAGCAGCTCCAGAAGGTGCTTTACGCGCAAAACAAGCACCGCATCCTGGTGGTGATGCAGGCGATGGACACCGGCGGCAAGGACGGCTGCATCAAGCACGTTTTCTCACGCATCGATCCGCAGGGGATCCACGTGTGCTCATTTAAGAAGCCGAGCGAGGAGGAGCTTTCCCACGATTTCCTCTGGCGTGTCCATTCAAAGGTGCCGAGTACGGGGCAGATGGTGATTTTCAACCGCAGCCACTACGAGGACATCATCGCCGTGCGGGTGAAGAAGATTTTCCCGGATGAGGTGTGGAAACGCCGGCAGCGGCATGTGATCGAATTCGAGCGCATGCTGGCGGAGGAGGGGACGACGATCGTGAAAATCTTCCTGCACATTTCGAAGGACGAGCAGAAACGCCGTCTCGAAGCGCGCATCAACAATCCGGCGAAGCATTGGAAGATCAACCCGGACGATCTGGCAGACCGCGCCCGTTGGGACGAGTTCATGAAAGCCTACGAGGACGTGATCGGGAAAACCTCAACGGAACATGCGCCGTGGTATGTCGTTCCGGCCGACCGCAAGTGGTACCGGAACCTCTGCGTCGCGCGGATCATGTTGGACACGCTGAAGAAGCTGGACATGAAATTCCCGGCGATCGACTGGGATCCGCAGTCACTCAGGATTGAGGATTGAAAAACTTCGGATGGAAGTTTCCGTCAAATCAATCCGCTCTTCGCTGGCTGTTGTTCCAGCGGTGGCTTTCCTGGCGTTTTTCGTCTGGATTGTTGTCATTGCGGACGAAGGGAATGGAACTCCGTGGTGGTCGGCCATCATCGATCATCTTCCTTATGGCGATAAAGTGGGGCACTTTTGTCTGATCGGCACAATGTCGTTTCTTTGCAATCTGGCGTTACCTTCAAAGCGACTCGTGCCATTGATCACCGTGACCACGCTGATCCTGTTGACCGCCCTGTCTCTGGAAGAGCTGTCACAGGGATTTATCAAGAGTCGGCATCTGGATTTCTTTGACTGGCTCGCAGATCTGGCAGGTCTCGTTGTCGGGCAGTTCTGCGCGTTGCGCCTTTGCAAGGCAATCCCATCGTCGTGACTGCGTAGCATGTATTTGAAAAACCGAGCCGACTCACACTGGGGTGCATTGAAGATCCCGTGTTTAATTGCTGGCATCGTCAATCATCCCGCGTCAACCTCCTGATAGTGATGTTCAGGAATGGTATCCATCGCACTGTTTGGCTGATTCTGATCGCTGTCTCGGCAGCGAGCGGTTGGTTTTTTGGCAGGGCGTTTTTGAAATCCGACCAGCCTCTTGTTGACGCACGGAATCCAAGCATGATTCCGCGTGATCGGAGCGGACCGGTGTTTGCTTCTGGATCCCCTCAGGGCTCGTGGATGGTGGACGTGAAAAAAGCAGCTCCCACCGATTTTCCCCGGCTTCTGGAGGAGTGGAAAGCGGCTTTTCCCGAGGGCGACAACTACCTGGAAGGTCGCCCGGAGAACGCGCTGCGGTGGTTGTTCGGAACGTGGCTGACGAAAGATCCCAAAGGATTTCTGAAGATCGTCACCGCGCCTCAATTCGAGTATTCCCACTGGGCGGCTCAAGTGATGGTGCGGACGATGCCCGAAAAAGCGGCCGAGCTGATATTCGGCCCGACGCACGGGGAACTGGACGAATATTTCGTCTTTGATGGGGCGGGCGAACTCGCGAAACACAGCCCGGCACTCTATCTGAAAATGAATCCCGGCGACACCATCGACCTCCAGCCCGATAGCCATAGATCCAATGACGACTGGGAAACCGCGATTGCCAGTCTCGCGAAGACCGATGCCGTGGCCGCCGGGAACGCCTGTCTGCGCTGGAAAGTGGAAAAGAATTCATCCGCCATCGAGCGTGCGTTTTTGACGGTGGCTTCGGCTTGGAAGACCGGCGATCCGCCGATGAAAGAGTGGGTGGACGGCATCACGGAACCCGTGCTGCGGAATCTTGCCAATCATGCACGACTTTGCGTATTGGCTGAAAAAGATCCCCGCGCGGCCCTCGCAGAATTGTATTCCCCGAAATTTGAAGAGGGCCGTGAGGTGAATACTCCCAGAGAAATCTTATCGCAGTTTGCCAAGGCAGACCCCGTCGGGGCGCTCAAGCTGTTGAAAGACGTGGAAGGCATCTTTTCAAAATACAAATCGGGTCCTTTCGATGAAGGTTCCGCAGAAGAAGTGGAGAAAGCAGCGAATCCATTTAAAGATCTCAGTCCCGGACGCTACGCAGCAGGGAACGAAGTGGAGGAAAACGGGGTGCGGTATGCCATTCTGGGCGAGGCTGCCGGGAATCTTCCGGATGATCCGACCGAACTCTTCGCTACCTTGAAAAAATGGAGCGCGGATACGGAAAGTGGTGACAGCGCATGGCAACTCGGCGTCGAAGCGGATTTGATCCGTCGGAAGGGACAAAGCATGTCCGCTGCGGATTGTCTAACCATGGCCGGGCTTTGGGCGGAAAAATTGAAGGGCGGAACGGATGATACGACCTTTAAAAAACTCGCCGCGCGTGTGGCCGAGGTGAATCCCGAACTGGCGCTGGCATCCCTTGATCAACTTCCTGAATCCGCCCGTCCATCGTTCGCCGGTGAAATCATCAAACAATTTCCCGATTCCGATCCTGCAGGAAACATCGCACTTTTCCCTCATCTCACCGCCGTGCAGTGGGATGAGGAGTTCGGGAAAATCTTGGGCGCAAATGCCGCGGCTTACGCAGAGGCCATCGCCTCGCTGCCCGCGTCCACCACCCTCGGAGCGAGGGAATCGTTTATGGAAAAGTGGGGAGATCAGGATCCGGAAGCAGCGGCGCAATGGCTGGAATCGTTGCCCGACGATGCCGTGTCGAAACCTGCGGCAGCGGGGTTGTTCCATGCTTGGGCTGCCTATGACGAAGAGGCCGCTGTCGCTTGGGTTGCCACGTTGCCCGCAGGTCCCATTCGCGATACTGTTGCCGGAAATCTCGCCTATTCCATCGCCAGACGCCAGCCGGACGAGGCATGGCAATGGGTGGAATCGATTTCCGATCCCAAGGTGCAGGCGAAGGCGAGGCTCGATCTCGATTTCAGATGGGAATACGATGCTCCGGAGAAATTCCGCGCGGCATTGGACGAAGCCCGTCTCGCCGCCGGTTGGCCCAAGCGGGGAGCAAAACCACCACCTCCAGACCCAAGCGACGACCCCTTCCGATGAACCGCGCCTTTACTTTCTTTGCTCTGCCGTTTGCTTTCGGGCTAACGACTGTTCTTGCGTTGCTCACCGGAACGCCTGCCGAGGTTTCTATCACTTCAGAAAACTCCACGATTCGCAGCCCGAGACAACGCGCCTCCGCCGCGGCTGGATCCGGCGATCCATCGGAAGCGATACTCGAATTCGAACGGAAGATCCTGCTCAGCCCGGCTCCACCGGTGGAAGTCCATGACGCGGCGGGGATGGAGGAGTGCCTCGACTTGGATGATCGGAGAAGTCGCATGGGGGTATGTGGCGGGCCAAGTTCAATCACCTATTCGTTCGAATGGGCGAAGGAGTCTCCGGAGGAAATGTTCGCGTGGCTCTTTCGGAAAGATGGCTCCTCGATAAAGCGCAAGCTATCACCATCCTCCATCCTGTTCGGATGCTGGGCGAAACAAGACATGCTGGCCGCCATCGCAGCGGTGTTCAAAATTCCCGACCCCACGATCCGGGCGCAGGCGCTGGCTTCCGCCCTCGAAATTCTGTATCCTCAGGATCCGAACCGAGCCCGAGAACTGATGGAGCAAAACCTGAGTCTTTTTCCTGCCGATGGACGAAGTTCAGTTTTCAACCCCTATGATACCGGCAGCACCACATGTGACCTGCTGTTGTCGTTACCACCCGGTGACGAGCGGACGCATTTGTTGGCGACTCTGCTCAAGAGCATGGCGGGTTGGAATATCGAGATTTCCCAGCAGGCTTGCGCGGTGTGGGAGCAGGCGCCGGATAACTTGCGGCACGATCTGGTCGCCGCAGGGTTTTCGAACGGCAAAGACGAGGCAGTTGTTTTCACAGGACTCGAAGAACTGATGCGGGAACGGGCAGAAACGTCCGGGGATCCGGCCGTCGCGGAGAAATTCATCGAAGCGCAAGGCAGCGGGTGGGCGAAGCGCGATTTGGCAGGGGCCTTGGATTGGGCGCAAACCCATTTGAAAGGCAAAAGCCGCGTCGAACGCAGCGCGGGGCTTTTTGAGAATGCTGCCAATGAGGATCTCGATAAGGCACTCGGCGTCTGGCAGAGTCTGCCCGATGATTCTTTCAAGGTGCGAGCCGCAGAGGCTATGTTAAAAGGCGCGCCGGACGCCCGGAAACCGGAAGCAGATGCCGCGCTGAAGGCTTTGAAAACCCGTTAATCAAATCACCCGCGACCACAGCACCTTGAGGTAGCGTGATTCCGGGTAGTTCGAGAGGGTCGGGTGATCCGGTCCGGCACCCGTCCGGTCGAACATCTGCATGCGCTTGTCCCGGCGGTGGGCGGCTCCGATGACGATGCGCTCGAACTCGCCAGCCTCTAGCATTCCAGAGCAAGAGCACGTCACATACAGTCCTTCCGGCGCGACGAGCTGCAGCGCGAGCTTGTTGAGGTCCGCATACTTCGCGATGCCGGTCTCGTCCTCGCGGCCGTGGATGAACTTCGGTGGATCGGCGATGACGAGATCCCAGGTGCGGCCGTTTTCAATCATGGTGCGCGCCCAGGTGAAGGCGTCGGCGTGGGTGAATTTCACTTTTACGCCGTTCAGGTTCGCATTGCGTTTGGCCATGGCGATCGATGTTTCATCGAGGTCCACGCCGGTGACATCCGTCGCGCCACCAAGAGCTGCGGAAATTCCGAAGCCGCCGGTATAACAGCAAAGGTCCAGCACTGTCCGCCCATCCGCCAGCGCGCCGAATTTCCTGCGGTTGTCGCGCTGGTCGCAGAAAAATCCTGTCTTGTGGCCGGCGGAGAAATCCACTTCGTAGCGCACGCCGTGCTCGCGGATTTTCACGGACTTCACCTTGTCCGATTCCACGCCGCCGTAACGCGGGATGCCTTCGATGCGCGCCAGATCCATGTCCACGCCCACCACCACGCGCTTCGTGTCGAAACATTCGTGCAGCAGCGGCAGCCATTTCGGCAGACGTTGCCAGGCCGCGAGATTCGTGATTTCCACCGAGAGCACGTCCGCGAATTTGTCCGCCACGATGCCCGGCATGAAATCGGCGTCGCCATGGATGCAGCGGTAGCTGTCGGTTTCGCCGTCCAGTTTCAGCATCTCACGGCGGAGCTGTGCCGCGCGGCGGATGGCATTTTCAAAAAACGATTCGTCCTCCAGTTCCTCCAGCGAGTGGCTCACGATCCGCAGCGGCATGCGCGATTTCGGATTCCACAGGCCCCAACCGAAAGGCGTGCCCTCTTTCCCCAGCACGAGCACGAACGATCCCGGCGCGGCATCACGGGAAACCTCGCCGATCATTTTCGGCCAGATCGAGGGATGGAAAGTCTGATACTTGAGTTGGACAGTCGGCACGGCGGAAATACGAAGCAGCGGCGCGAAAATGTCGATTGATTTCATGCGCTCGCCGGGGAGCGGTGGAACTACCGCAAAGCCGCAAAGGCCGCCAAGGGACGCGGAGGAAGAGTTTTTGAATGAGGAAAGCAGAACGACTCATTTCACTTTGCGTCCCTTCGTGGTCTTTGCTCCATTGCGGTAAATCTTCATTCCCATGGTCCGTCCTGCCCTCCAATCCAGACAGCAAGCGCGTTTCCATTGCCATGCCGCCCGCTTTAGGAAAGGGTCCGCCTCCATGAAAATGCACCGCATCCTCGCCGAGGCCGCCTCCACCATCGCCAAGTCCGTCTTCCGCGAGCACAAGGTCCTCGACCACGAACTCGCCACCGCCTTCGAGGAAAACCCGAAATGGGGCAAGCGCGACCGCAGTTTCATCGCCGAGACCGTCTTCGAAGTCGCGCGCTGGCGGCGTGCCCTCAGTTTCCTCGTCGATAGCGAGGAAACCACCGCCCTCTGCGCCGCCCAGTGGGTCCGCATGGGCTACGAAATCCCCGAGTGGTGGGCCTACAACGGTAAATCCGCCGAGGAAATGAAAGCCCGCGAAGCCGAACTCGCCGACCAACCCCGCGCCGTCCGCGAGTCCATCCCGGACTGGATCGACGCCCTCGGAGTGGCCGAACTCGGCGATGCCTGGGATGCCGAACTCGCCGCTCTCAACCAGCGCGCCTCCGTCTTTCTCCGCGTCAACACCCTCCGCAGCACCCGCCCGGAGGTCATCGCCTGGCTTGCCAGCTTCAACATCACCGCCACCGAAGTCCCCGGCCTGCCCGATGCCCTCGTCCTCGCCCCCGGCAAATCCCTGCCGAAATCCCTCCGCCTCGACGGCCGTGTGGAAATCCAGGACGCCGGATCGCAGATGATCGCCCCGCTGGTCGATCCCCAACCCGGCGAGCGCATCATCGACGCCTGCTCCGGTGCCGGCGGAAAATCCCTCCACCTCGCCGCCCTCATGAAAGGCGACGGCCGCGTCTTCGGCATGGACGTCGATGTAAAAAAACTCGCCGAACTCGAGCGCCGCGCCAAACGCGCCAACGCCCACAAGTGCATCAAGGCCAAGGAAATCAAAGCCACCACCGCCACCGAATTCGCGGATGTCGGCGACCGCCTGCTCATCGACGCCCCGTGCTCCGGCCTCGGCACCCTCAAGCGCCAACCCGACCTCAAATGGCGTCTCAAACCCGCCGGTCTCGAACGCCTCCAAGGCATCCAGAAAGAACTCCTCACGAACTACACCGCCATGCTCAAGCCCGGCGGTCGCCACGTTTACGCCACCTGCTCGGTCCTTCCCTCGGAAAACCGCGCCGCCGTCGACCACCTCCTCGCCCAGGGAAATTTCACCCTCCTCGAAGAACACCCCGTTTCCCCAGCCGCCACCGGCTACGACGGCTTCTACGCCGCCGCCCTCGTGAAAAAGTGATCCAAGTATTCCAGCCTCTTCTTCACTGACTTTGCTGCCCCTTTGGACTGCGGTCAGGATCACCGCTTTGACGCGGCTGCCCGCTTTTCTAACACTCTCCAGGCTCCCGGAAACGCCCGCATCCACGCCGTTGCCCAACGCGCGGAAATTTCTGGAACTGCGAGGTCCTGTCAGGCTGAAAGGAGGTCCCCAGCTACTTGGATTTTAACAACTCAAACGGCTGGCGCACTTCTCCACCCGATACCCCGACGTAGCTTCGCCCGCCGTCTTTCGTCTCACCGTAGTTTCCGTGGGTTGAAGAAGGACAACACGCCGCCGCGGAAAATGTGACTGCGGCCGCCGCGAGCGGGATGATCCGGATCGAGCCGCAGATGGTTCCGTACTTGCGCTGCAAGGCGATCACCTCATCGATCGAGCAATCGGTCAGATCGAACACTTCTTTCCTGCATTTGCCGCAAAAGACTCCGTTCGCCGACGGCTGCATGGCATTGAAGTCCATCGGACATTTGAACGAGAAATGCTGATCAGTGAGCTTGTTCATCGGAGCTATTTTCGTTTCCCCGCTGGCAAAGTCGATGTGAAAGGGGGGAGGGCGGCGGTTGCCGCATCCAAATACTTACCACATTCCCAAAATTGAAGCGCTCCATCATCAGCGTCAAAGTTCCGGCGACAAGCCAGCCAAGGGCAAACGAGCAACCAGTGTCGCCCCAGGTGAAGATTTCGAAAAAATCCAGGAACCTCGAAGGAGCCGTGACAACCGGACAGAGCAGACGGTATTGTCGCTCCACTTTATGGACTGATGTTATTTTTCGTAACCGACGTATGAAGAATGTCTTGAGTCTGTTTCGTGAAAGCGCCCGATCCTTCAGAGGAATGCCGGGGAGCGTTCGTCCGGGAAAACCAAATCCATCGCCGGAACCCGCCTTTCTGAAGCCCCATTCTTCGGCAAGTCTCTCAAAATGGATTCCCCCCAGCTTGCCCCTCGGAAACCATTGGATATCTGATCGCTCCATCTCTCGCGGTTTCCCACCCAAGAGATTCCCATGCAACCCTATCACGAGCAGACCGAATTGCGCATTACAGCGCGACAGGCCTTTGATCTTGCTGTGTTCTCATCGCCTGCCGAAAAGGGAACCGCAAAGCAGCAAAGAGCGCAAAGTGAACGCAGAGGAAGATTAACGGATTGAGGATTTCAGAGAATCTGCTTTGCGTCCCTTTGCGGCTTTTGCGCCTCTGCGGTTCAAATTTTCCCCACTTGGATGTCGGAAGTGAGATCGCACAGGGAACGGTGCGGACCACTTTTCTCCTTAGAGTTGCGGCCTGCGGTGGCGGGCGATAGGATCCCGCCCGTGGCGGATTTTTCTCTTACATTTCTCGGAACGGGGACCTCGGTGGGGGTTCCGGTGATTGGTTGTGATTGTGAGATCTGCCGCTCGGAGGAGCCGAAGAACAAACGGTTCCGCTCATCGGTGGTGGTGAGGGCGGGGGAGGTGACGATTCTGGTGGACTCGGGGCCGGACCTGCGGATGCAGGCGCTGCGCGAGGGGCTGCGGGAAATCGACGCGGTGATTTACACGCACGCGCATCTCGACCACGTGGCGGGATTCGACGAGCTGCGGGCTTTCTGCTGGAGGAAACAGGAGCCGCTGCCGCTGCATGCGACGGCGGGCTGCATGGAGACGCTGGTGCAGATGTATGGTTGGGCGTTTACGCCGGAGCTTTTCGTCCCGGGCTACGTGCGGCCGGACGCGCGGGTGATCGCCGGGCCGTTTTTCTATGGCGATCTGAAAATCACGCCGCTGCCGGTGACGCATGCGGCGGTGGAGACGATCGGGTTTCTGTTCGAGTATCCGGGAGCGGCGAAGGTGGCCTACATTTCCGATGTGAAGGTCATCCCGGAGGAAACGATGCGGTTGATCCAAGGAGTGGACGTTCTGGTGATCGACGCGCTGCGGACGGTGGAGCATCCGACCCATTTCACGCTGGCCGAGGCGCTGGCGGCGGTGGAGGAGAGCGGGGCGAAGGAGGCGTGGCTGACGCACCTGACCCATGAGTTCGATACGGAGGCGCTGGAGTCACTGGTGCCGGGCAATGTTCACGTGGCTTGGGACGGACTGCGGATTTTAGGGTGAGCGCATGGTCGGTCTTGCATGGCGGAATCATCCGGGCATGCTTCCGCCGATGAAATTCGCTGCTCTGGTCTGGCTCTGTGTTGCGGGATTCCCGGCGTGCCTGGTCGCGGCCCCGACGCCGGAATCGGTGGCGATTTTATACAACTCCACCCTGCCGGAATCGAAGCAGCTCGCGGAGATCTATCGCGAGGCGCGGGGGATTCCGATGGAGAACGTGATCGCTCTCGACATGCCGGCGAAGGCGGACATTTCGCGGGAGGAATACGACAGGACGATTTTAAAACCGCTGCGAGGCGAGTTCGAGCGGCGGTCGTGGTGGCGGCGTCAGAAGGGCACGGATGGCGTGACGCTGCCGGTGGTGAACAAGATGCGCGTGCTGGTGACGATGCGCGGAGTGCCGTTGCGCATCCAGCAGACGCCGCAACCTCCGGCCAAACCTGCTGCGAACGGGGCACCGCCAGCGCCGCAGGATCCGATCAAGGGCCATTATGAGGCGTCGGTGGACTCGGAGTTGGCAATGTTCGGCGTGGAGGGAGTGCCGATGGACGGGGTATTGCAGAATAAGTTCTATCAGAGCGAGCGCTCGATCACCGATGCAAACATGCCGTTCCTCGTGCTGACCGCGCGGATCGATGCGCCGAACCTGGCGACCTGCGAGAGGATGATCCATGATGCGGTGGAGACGGAGAAATCCGGTCTGTGGGGCAGGGCGTACGTGGACATTGCCAACAAAATTCCGCAGGGCGACCAATGGCTGGAGGAAGTGGTGAAGGCGGATGAGGCAGCGGGAATTCCCACAGTGGTGGATCGCTACAACGACACGTTGCCGAAAAACTATCCGATGACGGACGCCGCAATTTACTACGGCTGGTATGACTGGAACGTGAGCGGGCCGTTTCTCAACAGCAATTTCCGCTTCCGCAAGGGGGCGGTGGCGATGCACCTGCACTCGTTCAGCGCGGAGCAGTTGTCGGATCCAAACAAGAACTGGAGCGCCGGTCTGTTGGAGCGCGGTGCGGCGGTGACGATCGGTAATGTTTACGAGCCCTATCTGCACCTGACGCATGATTTCAGCATCATCCAGAAGCGATTGCTGGCGGGAAGCACGTGGGTGGAAGCCTGTTGGGCTGCGATGCCGGTGACGTCGTGGCAGGGCGTGGTGCTGGGAGATCCCCTCTATCGTCCGTTCCGCCACCTCGATGGCAGCGGGGAAAAACAGGATGCGGACATCGAATACCGTGCGCTGAGGGCGGCTGCATTGCAATGGGCCAGCGATCCGACCGAGCGGGTGGCGCAGTTGGAAAAAGCCGCGGACCGCATGAAAAGCGGCGTGATCGAGGAAGCGGTGGGTCTCGATTTCATCAGGGTTGGCAAGACTGCGGAGGCCGCGCAGGCATTCCGCAAGGCGAAGGATTTTTATGTGAAAACCGAAGACAAGCTGCGCCAGGATTTCCACCTGATCACCATCGACCGCACGGCGAACCGCAAGGATCTGGCGGTCAGGGGGCTGCGCGACGCGCAGATCCGCTACGGCCCGATTCCCGAGGCGGAGGCCCTGAGAGGCTGGCTCGACATCCTCGATCCACCACCACCGCCGCCTGCCGATCCGACGAAAACTCCTCCGGTAAAGAAACCTTGAAGTGGTAGCTATCAGAAATATGACTTACGGATTTTTGTTGGAATCAGTCTGGCACCCACCGCTCGCATTCGCGGAGACACCGGCTGACACGCTGCCGCCGGAACTGGAACTGCAGGCGCTGTGGTTTTCCGGAGCGTTTGGCAGGGATTTCCGCACGACATCCGGGAAGACGGTGCGGATCGTGCAGTTCGGCGAATGGAACAGGGGAGCGGGTCCGGATTTCACGCAGACGGCGGTCGAGATCGACGGCGAGACGAGAACCGGCCCCCTCGAACTGGATCCCGAGGCGGCGGATTGGGACGCGCACGGACACGCGGTGAATCCAGCGTTTCAGGAGGTGATCCTGCATGTGGTTTTCCGTGCCGACGCGCGGCGGACGTTCACACGGACGCTGGATCATCGCGAGGTGCCGCAGGTGGTGATTTCTGAAATGCAGCTCTCGGACGCGCTCAACCGACCGCAGCGCGAGGTGGCGATCGCTCATCCCGGTCGCTGCGTTGCACCTTTGAAAGGGCTGCCGGTCGGGGCGATCGAGCGCCTTCTCACCGAAGCCGCAACCCTCCGCGCGGCCAACAAGGCCAGCCGATTTCTGAGGACTGCCGACGCGCACGGCCGCGATGCCGCGCTTTTCCAGGCGACCGCCGAAACGCTTGGCTACCGCGGCAACTCGCTGCCCATGCGCCTGCTCGCCCAGCGAGCGCCGCTGGCCCTGCTCAAGGCGGAACCTGAAGCAGCGGAGGCGATCCTCTTCGGAACCGCCGGATTTCTAACCGCACAAATGCACGAACTTGTTCCCTGCGACACGCGCGAATACCTGCGCGACCTGTGGGACGCGTGGTGGAAAGACCGCGCGCGCTTCGAGGTTTCGCCCGACCGGGCCATTCCTTGGAAAACCTACGGCCAGCGTCCCGCGAACCATCCGCACCGCCGGGTCGGCGCGCTGGCAGCGCTTTCCCGGATGTGGCCGCAGTATCGGAAACTGGCGTTGGCCCGGCCGTTCCAGGCGAAGCCGGTCATTGAGTTCCTCCAGACGTTGGAGCACGAGTTCTGGCAGCATCACCACACCCTCACTTCCTCCGCTTCGCAGCAGAAAGTGGCGCTTTTCGGCCGCGCGCAGGCGCTGGAACTCATCGCCAACCACCTCGCGCCGCTGGCGATGCATGAGGACGGGATGAGCTACAATTCCTACTTCAAGCTCCGCAACTCAGCGCCTAACGAGAAAGTGAAACGCTGCTCGATACGGCTCTTCGGCTCGTCCAAGGCCGCCGATCCCTGGCTGCGCCGCGTCTGCCACCACCAGGCGCTGCTCCAGGTCTATCAGGACTTCTGTCTTGAGGATTTCTCGGACTGCATTGACTGCCCGTTTCCCGAACAACTCGCCCAGTGGCGCTGACCCGATCTTCATGAAAATCCATCTCAACGGCCGCTCCCACGAACTCCCGGAATCCCTGTCCGTGACCGATCTGCTGGAGTCACTCGGCCTCGGCGGGAAGCCCGTCGTCGTGGAGCTCAATGAGGAAGCGGTGTTCCCCCGTGACTACCCCGCCACCACGGTGGGGGAGGGCGCGCGGGTGGAAGTCGTGGCCTTGGCTGCCGGCGGCTGAGCGCGTCCGTCCGTTTTCCCCTCGGAGCCCTTGAATTTCCGAAAATGAGGGTATTTTTCCCCCTGCGATGTATTTTTCCCTTGCCACAAGACGCCCCGGAATCCCAAGGTCCGCCCGCGTCCGAAAGGAAGCAAATCCGGCGTAGCTCAGCGGCAGAGCGGGTGACTGTTAATCACTAGGTCCGTGGTTCGATCCCACGCGCCGGAGCCATCTTTTCCTCATATTTAAAGGGAATTTTGAGATGGCGATATGCACAAAGAGGAATAGAGTTTCTCGAATATGCACACTTGAGCATCGAAAAGTTGCACCAAAGTTGCGCTGTTAGGTTTGTTGGGAAGGGGATGAGTGCTTTCGATCGTCAGAATCTCCCCTCGGATTTCCGGCGTGGGGTCTTGTGATGATGGAATCGGTCGGAATTTTGCGGCCCGGGTGGGGGATGGGGGGATTGGCGGATGCCTTGGCTGGACTGATGGCAATCGAGATGTCACTTCACTCGCTGGGCGGGGGAAAATATTCGGGTGAACTCAAGAATGCTGCGAACATCTTGACGCTGGCACCATGGGGGGGATCGACGCGACGACCGCAAGGGGGTCGCTATCCAAGGTCACGAGTGTCCGGCTATAAGTCAAAGAGATTCAATTGGTTACAATTCATGTCATGCAAAGTTCTGTGGTCGGGTTCTGTAAGTAGCTCATTTAGAGTGATTTTCTCAAACGGATGAACGCTCAAAA
>JBDSNC010000061.1:0-10732 GCA_039915545.1 Luteolibacter sp. | reverse complement strand
CGGAAAACTGTGACGGGATTGCGTTCGAGACCAGAATCGGGTGGGAAACCATCGCGCCCGGCTCGGCGAAGAGGTTGGGGCTGCTGGTGATTTCCGGAAAACCCGAAACGCGGCGAATGGCGAGGCTGTGGAGCATCCCTGCGGAAATCGTTTTCACCTGAGCGGCGGCCGCTGGCGGAATCAACGTCTGCCCGATGTTATTCAGCCCCCAAGATACCACCGAACCGTCGTTTTTCAGAGCGAGGCTGTGAAAACCGCCGGCCGCCACCGCAATCACACCTGTGAGTTCCGAGGGAACCGCAACTTGGCCGTTTTGATTGTAGCCCCAAGCCACCACCTTGCCATCCCCCTTCAGCGCCAGACTGTGAAACCGGCCTGCGGAAATCGCCACCACATCGCTCAATCCGCCGGGAACCGCCACCGGCTCCCAATACTGGCCGTTGAAAGTGCTGCCCCATGCCACCACCGTCCCATCGCTTTTCAGCGCCATGCTCTGGAAGCCAGCCGCCGAAATCGCTATCACATCCGACAACCCCGCCGGCACGCTCGCTTGTCCGAAATTGTCGAGCCCCCACGCGACCACCGTACCGTCGCTTTTGAGAGCAAGCCCGTGAACCCTTCCGGCAGAGATCGCCACCACCCCGCTCAAGCCGGACGGCACCGTCGTCTGGCCTTCCGTGTTGCAACCCCAAGCTACGACCGTTCCGTTCTTTTTCAGCGCCAGGCTGAATCCGGAATCTTCCAGCCAATACTCGCCACCAGCCGCCACGCCGATCACATCCGTCAATCCCGCTGGAACCGTCGTCTGGCCGTAAGTGTTCCGCCCGCCCCATGCCCTTACGGTGCCGTTCGTTTGCAGGGCCAGCCCGTGGTCCTGTCCGGTGGCGATCGAGAGGGTTTCCGCATCGACCGGCCCGCAGAGTTCCTTCAGGTGATTGTCGCCCCACGCCACCAAGGAGTTGCCAGGCCAGATGTTGGAATTTGTCGCCGGAGCGCCGCCCGCCACCTCGTTGCCGTCCCCCACGCCATCCTCGTCCGTATCGTAGAGAAGATCGCTGGTGCCGTAATTGTCCTCCTCCTGCGCTTCGGTGAGTCCGTCACCGTCGGCATCCTCCGTGCGGTCGTCGGTCATCTGGATCACCACCACCTGCTCGAACGCGTTCAGCGCGGCATCTTTCGCTTTCACCCGGATCGAGAAAGTCCGCGGATCGACTTCAAAATCCACGTTCACACCCTCGATCGACACTCCATAAGGCGCGATCAACTGGTTTCCGGAAATGATGAAACCCGGGTTGTCCGTGGCTCCCACGCCGCTCATCAGCTCGAAAGTGTGGGTGTCCCCGACGTCCGGATCCGTCGCCGTCAGCGTGCCCACCACTGTTCCTGGGGCGCAGTTTTCCTGAAGAACGTGGGGATTCACCGCGATCCCCGTGGGGGCTGCCGCCTGGAGCTGCAGCGTTGTTCCCACGAAAATTCCTGCCAACCACGCAAAAGCGGTCGGAGCTTGGATTCGAGAAACCAAACGGGCGAGAAGCATTAGGGGGGGGCAGCAACTTCGGATGTTCTTCATCAATAGGGCCATGGACGTCAATTCGGTCAGCGTGACGAAATGGCAAGCATACCTCGCGCCACCCTATCAAGAACCTTCCAAGGCTCGGCAGATCAGGGGGATATGAAAATCGGGCGACGGTCGATCGGTGTGGAAATAAGGCTGGAGGGACATTGCAGCAGGGGGGCTTATCCGAGAAACTCCGAAGATCCGGGAATCCGAAGTTTCGGCGGGATTGTTTGGGCACAGGCCTCCGAATTCAATCGCAAAAGCCAACAATTAGATTCAAGAAAATTGATAGTCACTCCATCCTGACTCCGTCGTAATCCGTTGAATACGTGCAAGTCACTTAATCTGCGGTTTGTAAAATTTTATACCTGTGATGGTCCGCAATCTTCTTCATTTCCCGCATCGGCAGCGATATTCCCTGCCTGCGACCCAGCGCCGAATGGATTGACTCCCCACCGCTTCAAAGTTAGACCACTGCCCGCAAACCGTCATCATGGAAATCCCCCCAAGCACCTTGGAACCAGCCGCCGTCCCCACCCCGCCGGACAACCGTTTCTCCACCCTGATTACTGATCTTCTGCCGATCTGCCGCAGCATCACCGGTGCCGGTGTCACCCGGACCCTCGAACGCCTCCAGCAGGTAATCCCCCTGCTCATCCGCGAGATTCCTTCCGGCGCGCCCGCCCTCGACTGGACCGTGCCGAACGAGTGGAACATCCGCGACGCCTGGGTGAAAAACAGCCGCGGCGAGCGCGTCATTGATTTTAAAAAATCCAACCTCCACGTCGTCAGCTACAGCACGCCGGTCAACTCCACCATGACGCTGGACGAGCTGAAGCCCCACCTCTTCTCGCTGCCGGGTCAACCGACCGCCATTCCCTACCGCACCTCGTATTACAACGAGAGCTGGGGATTCTGCCTGTCCCATGAGGATTTTCTCAAACTGGAGGACGGCAGCTACGAGGTCGTCATCGACAGTGAGCTTAAACCCGGTTTCCTGCGCTACGGCGAGCTGCTCATCAAGGGCGAGGTCGAGGAGGAAATCCTCGTCACCACCCACGTCTGCCATCCCACGATGTGCAACGACAACCTTTCCGGACTCACCGTCGCCACCCTGCTGGCGAAGACGATCGCCGAATCGTCACCCCATTTCAGCTACCGCTTTCTTTTCATCCCCGGCACCATCGGCTCGCTCGCGTGGCTGGCGGCCAACGAAGATCACCTCGCGAAAATCAAATGCGGCCTCGTGCTCACCGGCGTCGGCGACCCCGGCTCGCCCACCTACAAGAAGAGCCGCCGCGCCGATTCCGTGATCGACCGTGTGATGGAATACGTCCTGACATCCGGTTCGCCGAAATTCGAGATCCTGAATTTCTCCCCCTTCGGCTACGACGAGCGCCAGTTCTGCTCACCCGCGTACAACCTCCCCGTCGGCTGCCTGATGCGCACCCCCCACGGCGAGTATCCCGAATACCACACGTCGCTCGACAACACGGATTTCATCAAGCTTGAAAGCCTCCAGGACACCCTGCGCATCTGCCTACGGTGCTTCGAGCTGTTGGAAAACAACCGCTTCTATCTGAACCTTTTCCCCAAGGGCGAGCCCCAGCTCGGCAAACGCGGACTCTACCAAGCCATGGGCCAGCAGTCCAAGGACCGCCAGTCGCTCCAGCTCGCCATGCTCTGGGTTCTCAATTACTCGGACGGCAGCCACGACCTGCTGGACATTTCCCTCAAGTCCACCCTGCCCTTCGACATCGTCACCGCCGCGGCGAAACTGCTGGAAGACTGCAAGGTCATCCGCCCCATCCCGTCCACCCATGCAATGTGAAATCTTCACGCTCTGCGATGCCGCCACCGTCACCGCGGGTAAAATGAGCCTGCTCGGCTCTTTCGATTCCCTCGGCGCGCGGAGTTTTCCCGCCCGCCACCACCAGTGCGCCGTCGCCTGCAAGCTGCGCCTCGACGAAGCGGACTCCGGCGAGCACGAGCTCGTCATTCGCATCATCGATCCCGACGGCAACGACGTGCTCGAACCCTCGCGCACCGCCTTTCACAAAACTATCGGCGAGGACCGCACCAGCGTCCACCTCCACATCTGGCAGATCAACGGCTTCCGCCTGCCCAAGCACGGCGAGTTCTACATCGACCTCATCCTCGACGGCACCGTCCTCTGCCGCCAGCCGCTGCATGTGAGGTTGATCGAGTGATTACTGAGCGGATCGACAAAACGCTTTCAAGTTCGCCAACGCCCCCAGTTTGACAACTGCGGCAGTCCGTCGCCGTTCGTGCCGCACACGACCTAGGCCTTTTTTTGCACCTTGTGACGTTCAAGAGTTTCAATCAGCTCATCGCGTTGTTTGGCGGACAAATAACAAAACGGGATAATAAAAGACCGATGTTTCAAAAAGTGAATGAAAAGCCTTTCCTGATCCACGGTGTAGTCGCGGATTTCTGACCAAGGAACATGCAACTGAATACCCGAAAAGCGTTCCGTTGCTCCGGACTCATCAAGGACAAGATCCAGCAAATTCTCTCGATTCATGTCAGCGTATGCTTCCAAGCTGGCATTCCATTGTTTCGCGAATGACCAATTCTGCCTAACGTATAGTCCGGCCAAGGCAACGAACACGCAGACGCCAAACACTTCTTCGTGCTTCGCCGAGAAGTAAATCCCCAAACCCAACACCGCCAAATACCAAAACACAGAGTAGTAATATTGGCTCCGCCGAGAAACCTTTTGGCTGCTCCATAATATCTGATAAAACACTTTGAAATCCTCGCGCGTGTTTTGGTATTGAATTTCCATGCGTGTGAGGGGGTTTATCGCAAGCGGCTGACACTGGCGAGGGCTTTGCCTCATATTTTCCATCAAAACGGCTCGTCGTCACTCCACGGATCGGAGCTCCCAACCTGCCACTCCTCCACCATGTCCGCCGGGAAATCCTCCAGGAAACGCGACGGGCGGCAGATGATGTCGCCTGTATAGGACTTCGGATTCATCATCGGATAAAGCAGGTAGAGATCGTCCTTCGCCCGGGTGATGGCCACGTAGAACAACCGCCGCTCCTCCTCCAACATGGGCAGATCGTCCGCTTCGAGGATCCGTCCGTTCGGAAACTGCCCGTCCACCAGCCAGATCAGGAAAACCACCTTCCATTCGAGGCCCTTCGCCTGATGGATCGACGACAGCGTGACTTTTTCATCGTCGGCGTCGTTTTTGTTTCCGGTCGGCTCGCCGTCCACCGAACTCATCAGCGAGAGCTGAGCGAGGAATTCCAGAATGTCGTCGAAGTTTCCTCCATACTGCGAAAGCTGCTCGATGTCGCTGCGGCGGTTTTCGAAGTTCTCAAAACTCTCCTTCAGATATTCGTCATAGACGCCTTCCAGAATGCTGAAAATCATGTCGGACGGCCTGGCGAACTCTCCATCAGGTGTCAGCTCGTCGAGCACGTAGCAGAGCTGCTCCCAATGTTTCGCCGCCTTCTTCGGCACCTTGAATTTCAAAAACAGCTCCGACCACCTCGGCGGCAGTTCCTCCTTCTCCGCCCAGCCGCTTTTCAGCCACTCGGCCCACAGCTTCTGCACCGCCACCGGTCCGCAGCCGGGCAGCAGGCTCGCCATCCGCAGGAAACTCACCTCGTCACGGCGGTTCACCACGAAGCGCATGAACGCCGCGATGTCCTTGATGTGCGCCTGCTCGAAAAACCGCAGCCCGCTCGTGATGCCGAACGGGATTCCGCGCACTGTCAGCTCCATTTGGATTTCCAGACTCTGGAAATGCGCCCGATAGAGCACCGCCATTTCCTCCAGCGGAATGCCTTCGTCCCGCAGCTCCAGCATGCGCTGGGCCACAAAAGCCGCCTGCGTCCGCGGGTCTTGCAAAGGCACCAGCGCCGGTTTCACCCCGGGGCTTTCGCGCGACGCCCGCAGGTCCTTCTCGTAACGGCCGGTGTTCGCACGGATCGCGGCGTTTGATAGATCGAGGATTTCCGGCACGCTGCGGTAGTTCGTCTCGATGGTGAAAACCTTGGAGCCCGGATAGCGCACCGGGAAACCGAGGATGTGCTCCATGTCCGCGCCGCGCCATGAGTAGATCGACTGCGCGTCATCGCCCACCGCCATCAGGCTGTTGGATTCGCCAACCAGCAGATCGATCATCCGCCCCTGCACCGAGTTCGTGTCCTGATATTCGTCCACCAGGATGTGTTTGAATTTCCCTTGATAGAGTCCCAGCAGGTCGGGATGATCTTCGAAAAGTTTCACCGTCATGCAAAGCAGGTCGTCGAAATCCATCGAGTTCGTCGCCAGCTTCTTCGCGATGTAGCCCTGCCGCACGAGTTCGATTTTCTCCGTCCAATCGTAGAAATGGTCATACCGCGAGGCGATCACCTCCTCCAGCGTCGCGCCGGTGTTTTCGATCAGGCTGAACATCGACGCCAGCACATCCGCTTTCGGGAAACGGCGCTCTTTCGTGTCGATATCGCACTTCGCGATCACCGCCGTGAGCAGGGATTTCTGATCGTCGCGGTCCAGAATCGAGAACGACCGCGTGAACCCAAGGTCCTCCGCGTGCCGCCGCAAAATCCGGCTGCCGATCGAGTGGAACGTCCCCGCCCACAGGTCCGAGGTGTCGTGCGGAACCAGTTCCCTCACCCGCTCGATCATTTCGCGCGCCGCCTTGTTGGTGAACGTCAGCAGCAGCACCTGCCTCGCTTCGATCCCGTGGTCCAACAGCCATGCCACCCGGTAGGTCAGCGTCCGCGTTTTTCCCGATCCCGCACCCGCGATCACCAACGCCTTCCCCGGCGGCGATGAAACCGCCTCGTATTGCTCGGTGTTCAGCGCGGCGACATAATCGATGCCGGAAGCCGCAACCTGTTGCGGGCGATGAAGAGTGTATTGACGGGCCATGAACGCGGCGATCCTTGCACCTCATCCTCTGCGGAGCAACCCGCACGAACGCCCCTCGAAAAATTGCGGGAGGACCGCATTGCGTTTTCCGCACCTTGCAATGTGCCCGTTGCATATCACCCGATTTCAGCTTCGGATCAGACCTTGATATTTCCATAACTCATTGAAGATAAATACAAATTCAAAAACGGCACATCTCCTGCGATAAAATTTCCGCCACATTCGGACATCCGTCCGGAATCGCGGTAACCCAACACGAACACCCATAAGACCATGAAACTCATCCCTATTTCCATCCTCGCCGTTTCCACGCTGCTCTTCTCAAGCTGCAATCCGCGCAAGGAAGCGGTCGACGACCGCGCTGCCGCCAGCAAGGACGCGCTCGAACGTGAGAAGGACTCGCTCAAACCGGCGGCCAAGGAAGCCACTGCGGCAGTGGATGCGAATGCCGACGTCGAAAAAGCCCGTATCAAGGCCGACATGAAATCCAACGAAGCCCAGATCGAGGCCGACAAGAAAAAGGTCGAAGCCGAAGCGGCCAAGGCGAGGATCGACGCTGAAGAGAAGAAGTAAGCACTGTGTTTCTTCGTCAAATGGCCATCGTCCCATCTCGGGATGATGGCTTTCGTCGTTTGGATGACCGGGATTTCCGTCAGGGAATTGGAAAATCCAAGGGGCTTTCCAATAGTCACTGGAGAAGGTCTCTTTTCATAGTCCCGACATGATTGTTCCTTGGCTTGTATTTATCGGATTCGTGCTGCTGATGCTGGCACTGGATCTCGGCGTGTTTCACCGGAAATCCCATGTGGTTGGGTTCAAGGAATCGATGGGATGGTCGGCGGTGTGGATCACGCTGGGGTTGTCGTTTTCGGTGCTGGTTTACTTCGCCTACGAGAACCACTGGTATGGTCTCGGCACTGCGCACGACGCGGTGGACGGGCTGATCAACAACGGCCGGCTCGCTGCCACGAAATATCTGACCGGTTACGTGGTGGAGAAATCGCTGAGCGTGGACAACATTTTCGTCATCGCGATGGTCTTCGGCGCGCTGGCCGTGCCGCCCCGCTATCAGCACCGGGTGTTGTTCTGGGGCATTCTCGGCGCCCTGCTGATGCGCGGGGCGATGATCGGGATCGGGGCCTCGCTGGTGCAGAATTTCCACTGGGTGCTCTATCTGTTCGGTGGGTTTCTGATCCTCACCGCGCTCAAGATGCTTTTCATGAAGGAAAAGGAGGAGCATCCGGAGAACAACATCGTGGTGCGCTGGATCAGCAGACATTTCCCGATCACGAAAAACTATCACGGCCAGCACTTCATCGTGAAGGCCGGCGGTGAGAAATCGCGGGAGCCGGCGGAGCCTGGGCAGGAAACCACGGTGGATCCGGTGGTGCAGGCAGCGCCGAAAGGGAAATGGCTGCTCACGCCGTTGTCTGTCTCGCTGCTGTTGGTCGAGCTGACGGACCTGATCTTCGCGGTCGATTCCATTCCCGCGATCTTCGCCATCACGGCAGATCCGTTCCTCGTTTTCACCAGTAATGTTTTTGCCATTCTCGGCCTGCGCTCGCTCTATTTCGCTCTGGCGGGCATGATCCATCAGTTCCGCTATCTAAAGCCCGCACTCTCGATCGTGCTGCTGGTGGTGGGTGCTAAAATGCTGGCGGCGAAGCCCTTGAAACTCTGGCTGGGCGATTCGTTCAACCTGATCATCCTCGGCGTGATCCTCGGCATTCTGGCGCTGGGCGTGATCGCTTCGATGGTGGCGGGGAAAAAGGAGGTGGCCGCCTGATCATGAAGCGGACGACTCCGCCCGCATGGAGTTCAGTGTTCAGTTTTCAGAATGAAATTTCACGGATGTCTGTGGATTGCACACAGCTCTCGGCTTTCCGTCTGTCTTCTGGGCATTGAACCCCGTGCGGGAGGTGTCGTTCACGCGACCTCTTCATCGACGACCATCGAAAGCGGCGCGTGATCCCTCACCCATACCGCCGCCTCGCTGATCGAGGTGACCACCTCGTTCGCTCCCGACTCGCGGAGCATCCTGGAATCCCCTGCGGCATTTCCAACAGCGCCCCACATTCCGACGATGATTTTCAGATCGGGAAAACCGGCGCGCAGTTTGAGACACAGATAGCGCACCTGATTGACCGATGTCGGAGTGACGGCGGAAACACAGACGATATCGGCATTCTGTTCACGAACCCATGCCACCAGTTCGCCTGTCACCATCCTCGCCGAGGCGTTCTGGACCTGGTAACCGTGGTGCTTGAGCTGGATGGCCAGCATGCTGCCGGCGAGTTCGTCCCGCCATGCTTTCGTGGGTAGGCAGCAGATGCCGAAGCCGTCGTCATCATCCAGCACGGGCTGGACCGCGATGTTATCCTGTCTGAGTTCGAGATCCTCCAGGATCCCCAGCATGCCACGCTCGACGAACTCGAGCTGTTCCGTTTCCAACAATCCCGAACGATGGTCTGACTCGGCGGCGATGATCACGGGAACGAGCACGGAATCAAACAGATCGCCCAGCGGATTGGATTTCAGATAGGTATCCACCAGCTCCATCTCTTCATGTTCACCCACCCGGTGCAGCCGGTGGTAACAATCCTCCGCCGGGGTGAGGGCCTCTTCATGGCTGAGCGCGATACTGAAAAATGCGAGGCGCGGGATGTGTCGTCCCATGACCACCAGACAGACAGTTAGAGGAGTGGCGAGCACGAGTCCGACCGGTCCCCAAAGCCACGTCCAGACAAGGGCCGCCACGATCAAAGCGATGGGCGTGACTCCCGTGCTCGATCCGTAAAGCCAGGGTTCCATGACGTTGTTGCTGATCAGCTCGATCACTATATAGAGGCTGACGGTGAGGAGAGGCGCCATCCATCCGTCGGAAATAGCCAGCGACAGCACAATCGGAAATGCGGCGGCAATCCACGGACCGATATAGGGAATGAAGCGCAGGACCGTCGCAAGGGCGCCCCACAGAAGCGCGTTCGGCACACCGATGAAATAAAGCCCGATCGCCACAGCGAGGCCGTAGCTCGAATTCACGATCAATTGCATCTGCAGGTATTTCGAAACCCGCGATCCGGCGTCATCCATCGCCCGCGAGGTCGCGCCGATCCTTCCCTGTCCGATCAGACGAATCATACGGTTCCGCAGATCTTCCCGCTCCAATAGCATGAATACGAGCAACAACAGCACCAGCGCACCCGTTCCTAACGGACCCAATACCGGCGCAATCACGAGCTGCACAAACTCCAAACGCTTGTCCGGCCCGTTGACGATCTCCACCGGCTGCGGCGGCCGGTTGCTTTTGTTAGCTGTTCCCGTTGCAAGAGGAGACTCCCCGTCCACACCGCCTGGCAGATCCTTTTTCAGCTCCTCCAGCGTGTTTGAAATCCTCGAAAACGGACCGTTGTCAGGAATCCGCACGGATCGCAGCTTGGTGCGGATGTTCTCCTTGTAGTTCGGAAGCGTCGTCGCCATGTCCATCGCTTGGCGGGTGAGAACCCAGCCCGCTCCGAGTGTTAGGCTGAAAATGATCGCCACCACGAACAACACCGCCCCCACCCTGCCCATCCATCGCTGGAAGCGCGTGACCAACGGTGCCAACATGAAAGTGAGCAACGCGGCCAGCGCCAGCGGCACGAGCAGTTCCCGCCCGAAGTAGAGCGCGGAAATGATGAAGGCGGTGAGGAGGACGTTGGAAATGGTCGACAACGAGTCCGCCTGTGAGGCTTTTTTAATCGGGATGGCCATGGGGAATTTCCGCTCAGACCGCCTGCTTGAGATTTTCCAACCGGACGATGTGGTTCAGCACCGGAGGCAGCAGTTCTTCGCTGATCAACTGCTTGCAGTCCGGCATGACGAGTTCATCGAGCAGCGCGTCCTTGTAATCGTTCCGACCCATTTCCTCGCCCTGTTGGAGCGTGACGAGTGCGGAAGTCGCCCCGAAAAGATCGGCAGCGCCTTGGACGGCGACAGCAAAAATTCCCCACGCCCCAGAGTCCTTGCCGGGCGTGCCGCCCATTTGCCTGACATTCGCGGAAAGCCGTGCGGCGGACTTCGCGTGCTCGGCGCGGATGCGACGCAGTTCATCGGCTGCGGGCGTGTCGGAATGGGTTTCGAGCGCCTGACCGTAAGTTTCGACGGCGGAGAGTTCACCCCGAAGAAGGGAGTTGCAGATGGAGATGCAGTGGTCGTTGAGGGAATTCATGATGGGATAGGTGGATTGTAACCTGCTCTTCCATCGCACACCGGGTGCCA
>JBDSNC010000013.1:0-33180 GCA_039915545.1 Luteolibacter sp. | reverse complement strand
ATCCCGCTCCAGCACATTTCCGATAGAATGCTCACCGCCATGAAGCGCGTGACCAGCGGCGATTACATCCGCGACCTGCTCCGCCGCATGCGCGCCGGCATCCCCGGCCTTGGCATCCGCACCACCTTCATCGTCGGCTTCCCCGGCGAGACCGAGGAAGACTTTCAAGAGCTGCTGGAATTCATCGAGGAATTCCGCTTCGAGCGCGCCGGCGTTTTCCAATACTCGAAGGAAGAAGGAACCCCGGCCGAAAAAATGGTCGGCCAACTCCACCACGCCACCCGCAAGAGCCGCTGGTCCCGCTCCATGGCCGCGCTCCAGAAAATCGCCGGAGAAACCAACCAAGCGCAAGTCGGCAAAGCCGTCCGCGTGTTAGTCGAGCAACCCGGCGTCGCCCGCACCCAGTGGGACGCCCCGGAAATCGACGGCTCCGTCATGGTGGACGAAGCCATCCCCGTCGGCGAATTCGCCGACATCACCATCGGCGACTGGCGGGGGTATGATCTGGTGGCGGCGAGGTAGCCCTCGATTTCAAATTCCGGATGTGGCAAAATGATAGGTGAAAGCTCCCCCTCCGTTTAGACCGGATATCAAAATCATGAATACCAAGGGTTTGGCGGGTCTGACGGGCATTCTGGCAAGTCTTGTTTTCTCATCGGCCTGTCGCGCTAGCGCGGTGGGAACCTCATCAGTCCGGCAGCCGGTGAATCTGGGGGGGCGGGCAGACCCTTCGCGCATCCCGCTCGGCAACGTTCCGGTCATCTGCAACTATTCTTACGGCACGCTGGGGGTGATCGACGAACCGCGCCCTTGCCCCCTTGACCCGATGTCGTGGTCAGGCGGTTCGGAATTCAACCAGAATCTCGCCAGCGTTTTCGGTATTTCGATCGAGGAAGGCGACCTTGGAATTAGTCCCAAGGATCCCGTGATCCTCCATCTCAAGCCGTGGAAAGCCCCGGCTTACAGTCCTTACACCAAAGAGCAGGTTGTCGCCGCCACCCTCTGGTGCGTGCTTAACGCCGCTGGAGGCAGCGCGGAAAATCCACTCGAAATCCGTGTCATCGCGGAAGCTCCTGAGGACAAATCCTTGGAATCGAAGTTCCCGTCCAAATACGTCACAGTGCCCGGCAAGGACGGCAAGCCGGTTCCTCCTTTGGAAATTTCCGGAACCCGCATCGAGACCGACGCACGTGGCATCCCGTGGGTGATCTTTACAGGCGTGAAACCCGCGGCACTTCACGCCGATTTCCCGCAGCCATCCATGGTGCCGTTCAAGAACTGGGCCACCGAGTCCAGCGAGAATGCCGACTTTGATTTTTTCCCCGTTTGGGGAAACGGCGGCAAAGCTGAGAACCCGCTCCAATTGGTCTTCTCGTCCGCAAATGTTTGTTACCGTGTCTTCCATTCCCACGGCAGGGAGGAAGCCAACCAGTTGATTCTCGATGGTTACCCGGGAAGTTGCGACGCGTCTTCCAACGAGACGGGATACGATGTTTTCATAGGCCATCCGAATATTCCGCAGGAAACCCTGACTGCCGCCTTGCGCGCGCTGGTGCTAACCGCCCTGCCAACCGCCGAACGTCCGCTGCGCTTCCGCATGGTCTTGGAGGAAAGCCGGCGGTCCGTTTTCCCTGCATTTATCAATCTTCCCGGTTGGACGGAGCTCAAGGACAAACCGGTTGGGAATTACCTCACGTTGGAATGCACCTTTGTATGGGATTCGGAAAAGCGGACCTTGCTCAAGGGATCCTTCCCTCCCGACCGCCCGGAAGCGGCAGGAAAAGCGGCTGATCCTCGTGACGGCGAGACCGCCTATCAGCAGGAAAAACTGCGCGAGAAGCTCGCTGACAAGATCAAGGACATAATTGATCGCGGTACTGGAGACGGAACCCTCCAACCTCCTCAGGATATTACCCAATCCGGCCCGCATCCCGCCATCGGGAAAATGCTTGTAGCCGCCGGTTACCATGCGGGGCTCGCCTCGTGTGCCAACACGGTCGATCTTTGGCAACTCCCGGTCTCCGATCCGCTCAGGCTTGAGGACAGCAAAATGTCTGAAGCCCACAGGTTGGAATGGAACGCAGGCCGGACTCGTGGCCTTGCGATCATTGAGGCAGCCCGCAGGGAGCTTTCTGAAAAAAATCCGGACGAATGATTTGTCTGTCAGGTTTCTTGCGTTCTGACGAAAGCGCGAGTTTGCAGGTATTCGCGTGCACTTCCCCGAAATCGACGGCTCCGTCATGGTGGATGAAGCCATCCCCGTCGAAGACTGGCGCGGGTACAACCTCGTCGCGGTGAGGTGAATCTTCTCCCACCAAAAAACGACGAACTCCGATTCGCCGTGGTCCATGGATTGCAGATAAAATGTGGTTAGTTTCGATCCATCGTCATTTCATGGGCTTTGGCGGATCGGAGTCCGCCGCCACTTGGCTACCGGCCGAAGCCGGGACTACTTGCGGAAGATCACTTCGAGCAGTTCACTTTCGCCTCCTGGCCCCCGGTCATTCTTTGGTCGACATATCAGATAGAACCGTCAGTCTCCGGTTCTTCCGATGTTGCTTTGCCAAAAGCAGCCTCCCCCGTCCCATGAAACCCGCAATTTTTTCCCACCCGCTGTCATTCAAAGGCATGGCAATCACCACGGCGGTCGTCGCCGGCCTCAGCCTCGGTGAGGCCAAGGCCAAAAGCGCGGATCTGGACGGCGACGGAATCGCAAACCTGCTGGATCCGGATGTGGACGGTGACGGGATTCCCAACGGCAGGGATCTCAACGTGGATGGCGGCGTCTGCCGGCGGGGCCCGTTCAAGGGCAAATACGTTGGCGATCACCTCCTCAACGGGAATCCTAACGAAAAGGACATTGATGCCGATGGATTCAAGGACAACTCGCCCGCCGAGCTGGACATCGACGGCGACGGCAAAAAGGACGACTCAGCCAAGGAAAAGGACATCGATGGTGACGGCCGGACGGATGTTGTGGATCCGGACATCGATGGCGATGGGCTCGGCAACGGGGATTTGAATGAGGACGACATGGATGGTGACGGCATCAGCGATCACCTTGACGACGACTGCGACGGCGATGGTAAGGATCGCGACCACGACGATGATGACGATGCCGACGGCATTTCCGACGGCATTTCCGACGACAGCGACGGAGACGACGATGGAAACTGGGTTCCCGACAATTTTGAAGTCGATGCTGGCAGCTCCTTGGGCGGCTCCGGCACCATTACCATAGGTGCCATGTATACCGAGGTAAGTTCGCGCTCCGACACAGGCTCGGGACACGCTTACCTTCTTACCTTGGTTCTTCAAAGTGGACAGACGATGAACTTTCGGAGTCCACTTGAGGCGGTCAAAATGCTGGAAACGCTTTCGGACGCGGATAAGCAACGCTTCCAATTGGTCGTTACAAATCGAGAGGATGCCATGCAGCCTCTGAACGTGGATTCCCTGATCGCAAGGTTATTAACGGACTCCGACGACTCCCCTGTCGGGATACGGGTATGGACACCGGTTACGGACGAAATTCCTGCTGTGGACGAAACCCTCCTCGCTCCCGGAACATCTCCAACAGGCGAAGCGAGCATCGGCATGCTCACATTGAGCGACTCCGCGAGCTCTTCGGCCTATGTGGTAAGCTTTTCGACCGGAAGTCCTCTCGACACCGTGGCTTGGCTGGAATCCTTTTCCGAAACCAACCGGGGCCTTGATCCCCTGATTTCGGACAGCCGCTGGGGAATCGACTCCCCCGAAGATCCAACAGCCGCCGGCAGGTCGCGGAGAACACCCGACCCCACGCGGGAAACTCCGGCGGAAAATCCCCAGGTCGCGGCGGATGAAACCGTTCCTGTTCCTTGACGCGCGATGCGGCGGGAGATTTAGCGCTTCTTCATCATTTCAATCAGCGAAGGCACTTCCGGCCCGGGATCGTAGCGCACCGCTTCCTGTTTCGGCCCACGATCCGATGGAGAAGCCTCCAGCGCGTGGCCCTTGCCGTTGCGCCCGGCGATCATCGCGAAAATCAGGCCCACCACGGCCATCGCGGCCACCAATGAGCCGAACATCAGCAGGATGCAACCGCTCGAAACGCCGCCCTGCCTTTTGGACACGCTCTTCACCACCACGATGAAACAGATCACCGGGATGCCGATGATGAAAACAACGTCGAACGCATCGATCGCGAACAGCCTCGGAAAAAGACCGAAGCTGTTCACCGAATCGGAGAACGGCGGGAAACCGTCCTTGCCTTCCAGAAAGAACTGCCACGCCAGATCGCAGACGAAGAGCGCCAGGAAACCGATCAGGATGAATGCGAGCGCGCCGTCTAACAAACCACGCTTGGTGGGAGCCGGGTCAGGAAAACTGAACTCGATTTTTTTCCGGCGCTTTTTCCTCTTCACCGATTCCACCCGGACCGCCGGCTCGTGCTTCACCGGGAATTTTTCGCGCCCGGCCGCCGCCGGGTTGGACACCGTCCCGATCACCGAGCGGAACTCGTCCGCCGACTGATAGCGCCGTTCCGGATCCTTTTCGAGCGCCCGCAGCACCATCTCGTCGAGCCGGACGTCGATCCTCACCTTCCTCGACGGCGCGGCGAAATCCTTGCCCGGCCGCTCTCCGGTTAGCATTTCATAAAGCACCACGCCGAGCGCGTAGATGTCGGCGCGGTGATCGACCTCAGCCATGGTCCCAGCCTGTTCCGGCGCCATGTAGGGCGGCGTGCCGGCCGCCTCGCCGTCGCCGCCCATCAGCGCGGCGATTCCGAAGTCCGCGATCTTGATGCGGCCCTCGCGGTCCAGCAGAAGATTCTCCGGCTTGATGTCGCGGTGGACGATGCCCTTGTCGTGCGCGTATTGCAGCGCCTCGCAGATCGGCGGAACGATGGCCAGTGCCAGCTCGGGTTCCAGATTTCCATCGCGCAGCAGGTCGCGCAGATTCACTCCGTCCACGAACTCCATCACCAGATAGAAGAGCCCGTCGGTCTGGCCGAAATCGTGGATGATGACGATGTGCGGGTGGTTGAGCTTGGCCAGCAGCTCCGCCTCGCGGGCGAAGCGTTTGCCAAAACGGCCCTCGCTCTCGCGCTCCGGCGCGAGAATCTTGATCGCCACCACGCGGTTGAGCGATTTCTGCCGCGCCTTGTAAACCACCCCCATCCCGCCGCGGCCGAGGCATTCGAGGATTTCAAACTGCGGGAACTTGTCCGCGATTTCCTCCGCCGGCGGCGGGGGCGCGGCGGCGTTCATTTTTTCCCCGGGCACCACCGTCCGCGACGACAACGCCTGACGCAGCAAACACGCCGGACACAGCGCCTGCGGCGAATCCGCGGGCAGCGGTGCCGCGCAGTCGGGGCAGCTCGGGGAGGATTGCGTGTCGGACATGATGGCGGGGATCCTTTTCCTCAAAAACAATTCCGGAAAAATGTTACCTGAAATTTTCCGGCCGCCAGACGCGGATCCGGAGAAAACCCACGGCGGTCGTTTCCTAGCATAAACCGCCCCGGGCGTCGCATCCTAAAGTGAGGTGCAAAAAAGAAGAGATAGAATATCGACGTTTGTTATTCAGAATCCCGCGCTCGTTAGGTCGCATTTCAAAGTTGCTTGCCCGCCGCTGGGGAAAATGCGCTGCTGGGACCATGCAGAACGCGAGTTACATTCCGAAATTGTGGGACCTGCCGGACTCGATCCGGATCCGGCTGGGGGAAACGGTTGGAAAGCAGCGCCTCATCGAAGAGGAGGGCCATCTACTCCTGCTGCTGCACCAGCTCCCGCGGGTGGAGGACGACGAAATCCGCAAAGCGATGGTGGTGTGGCGGAATCCGGCGGGCGAGTGGAAGAGTTCGCCGGAAAAAGGCGGGCTGAAAGGCCTCGAGATCCATCTGGAGTCCTACCGCGCGGTCATTCACGAACTGGACGAGGGCGTGGAATCGGCAAAAACCCCACGCCAGTATTTCGTGGTGATGGGCCGGATGCACCCGTTGCAACGCGCCACCCGCAACATGTTTTTAGCGATCCAGGCGCTCCGCGAGGCACTGCCGGATGACACCCGGATCATCAACATGCGCGACCAGGCGGCGGATCTGGAGCGGGCGATCGAACTCGTCGCCGCCGACGCGAAGGCGGGCATGGACTTCACCCTCGCGGAGTCCGCGAACCAACAGGCGCTGTCCGCAGAGGTGGCGAACAAGGAGGCGCGGCGGCTCAACCGGCTGGTGGCGTTCTTTTTCCCGCTGGCCACGCTGGTGGCGGTGTTCGGCATGAATCCGCCGGAGACGATGTGGAACAGTCCGGGCTTCTGGACCGTGCTGGGTGCGGGCGTGGTGCTGGGGGTTATCGTGAATGCCGTCCTCGCCATAGGAAACGGGAAGGAGGGTTGCTGATATCCCGCAACCTCCGGAGTGCGGCACGCTCTGCTGCCGCCAGGTGGAGGATGGAAGCTCTGCTCCATGGGGTGCGGAGCTCTTCCTCTTCTCCAACATTCACCTTCCGGCGCACGAAGAACTCCACACCGCATTCCGCAGAGCTAAAACCGGCGTGGGCGCGAGCAGAGCTTCGCGCAGTCCGGATCAACCGTTTTTGAGGATCTTCTCCTCCAGCGCCTTGATCCGCGCGACGTATTTGGGCAGGCGGCGGACGAAAGCCTGCAGCTTCATTTCCTCGCGGAACGGCTGGGCGGGCTTGCCGGCGTAAATAGTATCGCCGGGCAGACTGGTGGTCACCCCACTGCGGGCGGCGAGCATGACATTCGAGCCGATCGTTACGTGGCCGCCCACACCGGCCTGGCCGCCGATGGTGACGTTGTCGCCATAGCGCGAGCTGCCGGAAAGACCTACCTGCGCGACGACGAGGCAGTGCCTGCCCATCACCACGTTGTGGCCGATCTGGACGAGGTTGTCGATCTTGGTCCCCTCGCCGATGACCGTCTTGCCGAAGCGCGCGCGGTCGATGGTGGAGTTCGCGCCGATTTCGACGTCGTCGTGGATTTCCACAATGCCGACCTGGTCGATCTTGACGTGACGGCCACCGGCAAACTCGTAACCGTAGCCGTCGGAACCGATGACGACGCCGGGTTGTAAAATGACGCGGTTGCCGATGGTGCAGCGCTCGCGGACGGAAGCATTCGCCATGATCCGGCAATCGCGGCCGATGCTCACGTCGTCGCCGATCACGGCGTTTGGCCCGATGTCCGAGCCATCGCCGATCACCGCGCCTGCGAGAATGACGGCTCCGGCTTGGACGCGGACCTTCGTCGGATCAAGGACGACCGAGGAATCGACAAAGGCGCGCGGATCAATGCCCGGCTGGAATTTCCGCGTGGCGGCGGCGAAGTGACGGACGACGACGGCGAACGCAAGCGACGGATTATCCACCGCGATGAGGGCGGTGCCATCCGGGCCGGTGGTCACGCCACGCGGGACGATGACGGCGGCGGCCCTGGTGGCGAGGAACTGCGCGTGGTATTTCTCGTTGCCGAGGAAACTGACGTCGCCGGGAGCGGCCGCGTCGAGGGCGGCCATGCCGGTCAGAGACAAATCGAGCCCGCCCCGGACGATGTCACCATCGACCCACTGGGCGAGCTCGGAAAGCGTGAGGGCAAATGCCAACTCGGGAAAAGTGAAGGATTACTTGCCGTCCGTGCCATCCGCAGGAGCGGTCGGGTTGGAGCCGGGGATTTCCGGAGCAGGATCGCCAGGAGTCGGCAGGGACTCGGCGGGCGCGTCCTTGTTCAGGTCCTTGAGGATGCCGGCGGTGATGTCGGTGGCGTCCTTGGTGTAGAGGAGGAAAGGAACCTGCGAGGTGCTGAGGCCGGATTTGTCGAAGACGTAGTCGAAATTGTCCTTCTTGGCCTTTTCTTCAACGATCTTGCGGATTTCTTCGAGGATGCCCTTCATGCGCTGCACCATCTTCTCGTTGAGCGCCTGATTGCGGCGTTGGAGGAATTCGCGGCGCTCGCGGTCGAGGGCGATGCCTTCCTGTTGTTGGGTCTGCCAGTCTTTGAAGAGGGTCTGCTTCTTGGAATCGTTGAGAGCGGGATCCTCAAGCTGCTTGCGGAGGCTGGCGAGCGTGGCCTCCAGCTCGCGGATGCGGGCGAGGCGCTCGTTGTTGTCCTTGTTGATGCGGGCGCGCTCGACGTTGATCTGCTTCTGAGCCTCGTTCGTGCGGTAGTATTGTTTGAAAAGCTCCTGCATGTCCACGGTGGCGATGTTCAGCTTTGCGTCCTGAGCAAAGGCCATCGTGGCGAGCGAGGCCGCGAGGGCGACCGAAAAAATACGACGAATGAGAGTCATTGGATGATAAGTTGGGGTTCCTGAAGCGGATTACGTGCGCAACGTGAACGGAAAATTTTGAACCGTCAACGCTCTTCCGGTGGTTCCCGGACGCGGATGCAGCCACCCTATTCACGCGAGGACGACGGGAAGGGCAGCGGCGAAGATCAGGGAGAGCGTGGCGTTCGCCAAGGCCGGGCGGGCGAAGTGACTCAGATCCGTTTCCTAACTGTTCGACCGCCGGATTTCTCGGCCAAGGTGGCGAGCAATTCCGGAGTCCGCCTGTCCAGCGTATGGACGAAGAGCTTCACCTTCTTGTCCATGACCTTGCGCGCGAACTGCCGGATTACGACGTCGTCGGTGGGATCGTCGAAATCGCAGAACCAGTAAATCGCAGAACCAGTAAATCGCATCAGCGCGCATCAGGTCCACCATGCATTCGAGCGCGGAAGCCGCGCTGCGGGTCCATGAGATGAAAGCGGAATGCGGGCGCTCCGACAAGGTCGGCACCTTGGGGATGTGCCGCTCCGGGCTGAAGGGATTCGCCCACACCGTCGGCGCGCTGAAAAACCACGGGCAGGTGGCGGGTTGCTTTATGGAACAACCGTTGACCTCGACGAAATACGCGTCGGGAAAATCACGGGAAATTTCTGCCCGCACCTTCGGCAGGTAGGGAGCCATGCTGCGGCTGTTATCCAACACCACCGTCAGGCGTGCGGCGGACAGCGTGGAGTCGTAAATTCGGCCTTCTTTCCCGTTTCCGTCGCCCGGTTCCTTCCAGCCGGGGACCGCGACCGCCTCGGCGGCAGCCAGCTCCGTGCGGACCCGCTCGAACTCGGTGAGGCAGGCCTCGATGTGTTTTTCAGCCGCCTTCCCGCTCAAGTCGCCCTCACGGAATTTCTCGAATTTTCGCAGCTGCTGACGGTCTTCGCCGGGCGCGAGGTAGTCATAGGTTAATTTGAAGTCTGAAGACGCCACGCTTTTGAGCCGGTTCGCCCGCCCCTCGAAATCCGCCTTCAACCAATCGATGAGACGCTGGCTGTAATCGGCGATGCTTTTCTCGTCCCATTTCCGGTCGCCTCGTCGGCGCGTGCCCCGCCGGCACACAGGAAGGCGAGTGCGCCGCCACTTAACTGGAGCCATGCCCGTCGGTCCACGGAGGAGAAGGATTTCCGCGAGCTCATGGTGCGAAACTAGCCAGCCGCGGCACCGGGTCAAGTTTCCCGGAAAATCGGGCAGCCTGATTGGGATCGGTCCCGAATGACGCCAGCTTAAGGATTACGGGTCTGTTCGGATGATTTTTACCGCGGGGTTTTTGTGAGTGATCGGTGTGGGATTTCCAGTCATCTGGTGGCGTCGAGCGGAAATGGAGTGTCGATCCGTCGCCTGATAGTCAATTGACTCGGGAGAGATCCGCGCTTTGATGGTGGTGATGAAAATTCTGACCCCTCTCCTTGCCGCCTCATTCCTCGTGACCGGCGTCCACGCCGCGCTCGTCGAAAAAACCGTCACCTACGAACAAGCCGGAGCCACGCTGGAAGGCTTTCACGTTTACGACGACGCGGTGGCCGGCAAGCGCCCCGCGGTGCTTGTGATCCACCAATGGACCGGGCTGACGGAGTATGAAAAGCGCCGCAGCCGGATGCTGGCGGAGCTGGGCTACAATGTTTTCGCCGCGGACATCTACGGCAAGGGCATCCGTCCGCAGCCGCCGGAAGCGGGCAAGGAAGCCGGAAAATACAAGGGCGACCGCACACTCTTCCGCGCCCGCATCATGGCCGCTCTCGAACTCCTCAAAGCCGACGACCGCACGCAGCCGGGAAAAATCGCCGCCATCGGTTACTGCTTCGGCGGCACCGGCGTGCTCGAACTCGCTCGCTCCGGAGCGGACGTGAAGGGCGTTGTTTCCTTCCACGGCAGCCTCGACGCGGCACCGGACATGGCCGCGCAGGCGGGGAAAATTCCTGCAAAAATCCTCGTCCTCCACGGAGCGGCGGATCCGTTTGCCCCGGCCGAACAGGTCACCGGACTGGAAAAGGAACTGACGGACGCGAAGGCGGATTGGCAGGTCGTGCTCTACAGCGGGGCGGTCCACAGCTTCACCCAGAAGGAAGCCGGTGATGACGCGTCGAAGGGAGCTGCCTACAACGAAGCCGCCGACCGCCGTTCGTGGGCGGCGATGAAATCGTTCTTTGCCGAGCTGTTTCAATAAGCTTGGAATTGCCAGAGCGGCCAAAGCAGCCATCTTTCCGGCGATGAGCGCCGATTTCAAATGGCCGGATTTCCTGCACGACTTCGCCCGCGAGGTGGAGGCGGCGGGCTTTCATGCGGAGCGCCTGGGCGACACCGCCGCCGGTCCGCTGATGGCGTGGGAACGCCCTGCGGACGGTCCGCGGATTTATCTATCCGCCGGCATGCACGGCGACGAGCCGGCCGGACCGCTCGCTCTGTTGGAACTGCTGCGCAGCGGATTTCTCGGCACCTCCGCCCACTGGCTCATCTGCCCGGCGCTCAATCCCACCGGCCTGGCCGCCTGTCGGCGGGAAAACGCCTGCGGCATCGATCTGAACCGCGATTACTGGATCCGCAGCACGGTGGAAGTGGCGGCCCACGCGGCATGGCTGGACGAGCGGCCCGCGCCGGATCTTTTCATCTCGCTGCATGAGGATTGGGAAACGGGAGGATTCTATTTTTACGAAATCAACTTGCGCGAGGACGACCCAGGGCGGGCGCACGCGATCATCGCCGCGACGGCCCCGTGGTTCCATCCCGAGCCCGGACCGGAGATCGACGGCCACGATTCCCGCGAACCCGGCTGGATCTATCACGCCGCCGAACCGGATCTACCGGAAGGCTGGCCGGAGGCGATCTATCTGGCGAAAATGGGCTGCCCGCTTTCCTTCACCTTTGAAACCCCAAGCCGCGCCGCGCTTGCGGCAAGAGTGGCCGCCCACGTCGCTGCGGTGAAGGCGGCTTGTTATCACTTTGCGTGATCGGACGGCGGGGATTGTGGAGCGGCGCAACGTGCGCCCATCATCAAGATTTGTTAAAATTTTAAAAAATTTCAACAAATCTTTACTTTTTAGGGGATTCACCTATTAACTGCCGTGCCCGGTTGGCGAATACTCCTGTTCACAGATCAAACCCACTGATGCGTCCCAATAAAACACTCCTTTTTGCGTCCGTAGCGGTAATCGAACTCCTCTCGCCCCAGATCCAAGGGGCAAACATTTACTGGGACGGCGGGACGGCCGACATTGCCACCAACGGTGACGGTCAGAGTCAAGGTGGAAGCGGAACTTGGAACATCACGACCAAGAATTGGGATCCGGGCAGCGGTTCGGCCCACGTGGCCAGTTCCAAAACCACCTATGCAGCCATCTTCGGCGGCACCGCCGGGACGGTGACAGTGGGAGTGAATCTTACCACCACCGGCATGACCTTCAACACGGACGGTTACACCGTTGCCGGCAGCTCGACGTTGTTGACCGTCAAATCCGGGGGAATCGTTGCCAATGGCAATACCACCATCAGCGCGCTGCTGAAACTTTCCGTCAACCAAAGCTGGACGACCGCCAGTGGCAAGTCCCTCACCGTCAGTGGCACGGTTGACACCAACACCAGGATTCTGACCCTCACTGGCGCAGGCAACACTTCAATCTCCGGAGTCATCAGCGGGACCGGACGTCTTATTAAAAGTGGAACGGGATTGCTCACACTTACGGGAGCGAACACCTATTCCGGCACGACCACGCTCAGCGGGGGCACATTGAATCTCGGGATCGCAAACGTCGCCGGAACCTCTGGTCCATTAGGTAAATCGACAGCAGCGGCTTCGATCCTCTTCACGGGCGGGACGCTGCAGTATTCCTCGCTCAACACGGCGGACTACTCCAGTCGTTTCAGCATCGCAGGCAGCCAAGCTTGGAATATCGATACCAATGGCGTCAACGTGACCTACGCCACCGCGCTCGCTGGCGCCAGTAGCTTGGCAAAGTGGGGCACAGGCACCTTGACCGTCTCCGCCGCAAACTCATTTACCGGCGGAACGACCATCAACACAGGCACGCTCAACGTGACCGGCACCCTGGCGGACACCGGCGCGGTCACCGTCAGCGGCGGCACCTACACCCTCGGAGCCAGCGATACCATCGGCGCTCTCACTCTTGCCAACGGGACGGTTGATGGAAGCGGCACCCTCACGGCCTCGTCCTACGCCGTCCAGAACGGCACGATCGGCAACTCACTGGCCGGTAGTGGTGCCATGACCAAAAGCACCACCGGCACCGTCACGCTCTCCGGTGCCAGCAGTTTCACCGGCGGCACGACCATCAGCGCGGGAACGCTCAACGTGACCGGCACCCTGGCAGATACCGGCGCGGTGACAGTCAACGGCGGCACCTACACGGTCGGCGCGACCGACAGCATCGGCGCATTGACTCTTTCCAACGGCACCATCAATGGACCCGGCACCCTGACCGGAACCTCCTACGCCGCCCAAACCGGCACGATCAACACGAACCTCGCGGGCTCCGGCATCGCTCTCACAAAAAGCACCACCGGTCCGGTCACCCTATCCGGCGCTAACACCTACACCGGTGCGACAGCAATCAACGCCGGCACCCTGGTGGTGAACGGAAGCCTGGCTTCCGGTTCCGCCGTCTCGCTCGCGAGCGGGGCCACACTTACCGGCACCGGCACGGTCGGCGGCACCGTCACGGTTGCCAACGCCAGCGCCGCCACGATCATCGCAGGCAATGGCACCAGCGGCACCCTCACCCTGGGGAACCTCGTTTTATCCGGAGCGGGAACCATCCGGATCGGCACGCTTTCCAACTACACTTCCATCTCCGCCCTCAACGTCACGGGAACCCTGACGCTGAACGGTGCCGCGGGTGCGGTTTCCCTCGCCTTGCCAGCCGGCACGCTCAGTGAAGGAACCTATCACCTGATCGGCTCGTCGCTGACCAACCTGACAGGATTCACCGTCACCGGGGCCACGCTCGGAGCCCGCCAGCTTTCCCAACTGGTCAACAATGCGGGAAAAATCGATTACATCATCACAGGGGCCAACCCCTACTGGACCGGCGCTTTGGGCAGCGAGTGGAGCACCGCCACTCTGGCAGCTCCGAAAAACTGGGCGCTGGCCGCATCGCAAACCACCGACTTCATCACCAACGACGCCATCCTCTTCGATGACCGGGCGACCTCCACCACAGTCAACATCGCGGCGAATGTGAGTCCCAACGTGGTCAGTTTCGCCAACTCCACCAAAAACTACACCCTGCAAGGCACCGCCGGCATCGCCACCGGGGCGTTGACGAAATCCGGGACCGGCTCGCTCACGATCACCAACGCCAACAGCTACAGCGGCGGGACCACCCTTAACGACGGCACTCTCAGGATCGGAAACAACAGCGCGTTGGGGACCGGGTCTATCGCTCTCAACGGCGGCACGATTTCCTCCGATTCCACCACCGCCCGCACGCTTTCCAACAGCCTCACCATCGGCGCGAACATAGTGCTGGGCGACGCGACCAACACCGGTGCGCTCACGTTTTCGGGAAGTGCCAATCTCGGTGCCGCCGTCCGACAACTCACCACCGCCTCGGACGTGACAATGTCCGGAGTCATCAGCAACGGAGGTCTGATCAAATCCGGCACGGGAACCCTGACGCTTTCCGGCACGAACACTTACACCGGGGGCACCACCCTGAACGCAGGAACCATTGCGGTGAATTCCGCAGCAGGCCTGGGAGACTCCTCCAGCGCACTCACCTTCGCCGGCAACAGCTCGCTGCTCTTCAAAGCGGCATTCACCGCCGCCCGCAACTACTCGATCAATACCGGCGTCACCGCCACGGTGAACACCAACGGCTTTGACATCACGCAAACAGCGATCGTCTCCGGAGCCGGCGCACTGACCAAAACGGGGGCGGGCACGCTCACCATCTCCGGCGTCAACACCTATACCGGCGACACCACCATCAGTAGCGGAACGCTCGCTCTCTCAGGAGGATCAGCAATCGTCGATGGCGGTGCAGTCACTCTGGCCAACGTCTCCGGCACGACCTTGCTGCTGAACACCAGTGAAACGATCGGCGCCCTATCAGGAGGCGGCGCGTCCGGCGGACTGGTGAATCTGCTGGCCAACACGCTGACGGTCGGGAACGCCGCAAACACGACTTACGCCGGTATCATCAACGGCACCGGAGCTCTCGTCAAATCCGGCACCGGTACCCTCACACTTTCCGGCACCAACACTTTCAGCGGCACCACCACCGTCAACGCCGGAACATTGAAAATCTCGGCCGACAGCGGCTTGGGCACGGCCCCCGTATCCCCGACGGCGGGGAAGCTGGTGCTCGGCGGCGGCACGCTCGCCACCACCACCACTTTCACCCTCGACAGCAACCGCGGCATCACCACCGGCGGCACCATCGACGTGGCAGCCGGCACGACGCTGGCATATGGCGGGATCGCCGCGGGCACCGGCTCCCTAACAAAGAACGGTGCGGGCACCCTGGTCCTCTCCGGAGTGAACAGCTACACCGGCGCAACCGAGGTCAACGCTGGCAACCTGGCGGTGAACGGCTCGTTGAATTCCGCCTCCGCCGTTACCGTCGCGGGCGGCGCCATCCTTTCGGGCACCGGCACCATCAGCGGTTCAGTCACTGCGGAAGACGACGGAATCCTCATGGCGGGAAATGGAATCAACGGTATCCTTACTATCAGTGGCAGTCTGACTTTCAATGGGGATGCACTGATCCAAATTGGCACCCTTGCCAGCTACCTCTCCACGGTCAACTCGGCCGGAGCGCTCAAGGTCGCTGGCAACCTGAACTTCAGTGTGGGGGACGCTCACTCGATCCTTCTCAGCCTGCCCCCAGGCCTGGTCACCAACGGGACCTACCATCTGATCGGCAAGGGAAACAATCTCAACGGGACGCAGACCGGTTACTTTTCCGTTACCGGTCTCACGCTGGGAAGCCGCCAATCGGGCACCCTGACCGAAACAAACAATTTTATCGACTACGTGGTCGCCGGCGACACCCCTTCTTGGACAGGTGCCGCAAGCGGTGCATGGGACACGTCCGCCTCGAACTGGAAGCTCATCACCGCTGGCACGACCACCACGTTCCAAGCCAATGACGCCGTGCTGTTCAACGACAACGCGACGGGGACCACTACGGTGAACATCGCAGCCGATGTGAATCCCACTGTGGCCAGCTTTGACAACTCCACCAAGAGCTATGTTCTTCAAGGCACCGCTGGAATAGCAAGCGGTTCCCTGACCAAATCAGGCACCGGCACGCTCACCATCACCAACGCGAATACCTACAACGATGCCACTACTCTGAGTGCCGGAACGATCCAGGTTGGGAACAACAACGCCCTTGGAACGGGAGTTGTCGCTCTCAACGGTGGCACGCTCTCTTCGGACTCCACCACGCCCCGGACGCTCGCCAACAGCATCACTTTTGGCGGCGATGTGACACTCGGCAACGGAACTCAGACCGGAGCGCTCGCCCTATCAGGATCCGTGGATCTCGGCGACGCGACCCGACAGATCACCACCTCGTCGAACTTGACTCTGTCCGGCAGCATCGGCAACGGCGGACTGACCAAGACGGGCTCGGGCACTCTGACTCTTTCCGGCACGAACTCCTACACCGGCCCGACAAGCGTGACCGCCGGCAAGCTGGTGGTGAACGGATCGCTCGCCAACACCACGACGACCGTTGGCTCGGGTGCGACACTCGCAGGCACAGGCACCGTGGATGGAGCCACCACCGTCCAGAGCGGAGGCATCCACTCGGCTGGCAACGGCACCGGTTCTCAAAGTTTCACCGACCTGACCTATGCGGACGGTTCGATTTTCTCATGGGAAATCGACCGGACCCTCACCCAGACGCGGGGCGTCGGCTACGATGCCGTCAATGTTTCCGGAACTCTCGCCGGACTGGATGGCATCGATTTGAACACCACCACCGACGCGATCTTTCGCATCGTCATCGGCGACAATAATTTTTCCAACAGCTTCTGGAGCACTCCGAAAATCTGGAGCGACATCTTCACGGGCCTGGATGGCATTGCCGCGAAAACCAACTGGGCGGCCATCTTCGGTGGCGGCTTCCAGTTTTATAACACCAGCGGCGGAGCAATATCGGCTCCTTCTGCCGGTGGATTCACGGTGAGTGGCAACACCCTCAGTTGGTCCGGGGTGCCTGAGCCATCCTCCGTTCTGGCAGGTCTCCTCCTCGGTGCGGGTCTCGTGCGCCGCCGGCGAAACTGAAACGGGTGACCGATTGTGGTTCGCTCCATCTCAGACAGGAGGCACCGGCTCGGTTTCGTGAATGCGGCCGTAGTCCACTTCCAGCTGGCCTCCCTCGCGCTCGGTGTAGATTTCCGCGAAACGGTGGCCGAAGCGGATGTCGCTCCATAGATAGGTTTCCTGACTCTGCACCGGGGCCTGGATGACCGTGTCGATGCAGACGATGGATGTCATGAAACGGGTGGCGGATTTTTCCAACCGCTCCGGCGTCACTCCGAACAGCGGGCTCTGTTCGTCGATGAAATGGCGGATCGTCAGCGCGGACGGGAACATGATCAAGCGGTCGAACTCCAGCTTCAGCGTGTGGAAGCGGCGGGCGTCATCATCGCCGTCGATGCTTTCCTTGCGTACCATCATCAGCCGGAACTCAGCCTCCACCATCGGCTGGTGGTGCAGGTTCGCCACCCGCATCTGGAGGGCCGGCCTGCCGTCGAAGGTTGAAATCACCATCGTCCGGCTGAACAGCAGCCGGGCCATCGGCCGCGAGAAGCGCACGAAGATGAGTCCTGTCACCACTGCGGTGAAAAACATTCCGACAATGATCTCAACGGTGGTGAAAACATCGCCGTAGAGGTTCGCCGGATAGAGATGGCCGAAGCCGACGGTGGAGAGCGTCTGCACGCTGAAAAAGAACGCGCTGGAAAACGAGCCGTGCCTCATCTCCGCGATGCAGTTCCCGCCGAGCAGATAGATGGAGGCGAAGATGATGTTGATCGCCAGATAGACCGTCAGCACGGAGAGCGCGAACCGGGGCCAGCTCAGCGAAAGGACCGTGCGGTAGGTGTCCCGCCAGCCGGTCCGGCGCGAGTTCGTGCGCAGGAACTCCATGTTCCCTGCATGGATGGAAACCGGCTGCTGCGGGCGTTTCATGGAGGTTGTTTGCCAGACCAATCCTACGGCGGCGAGCCGAAAGGGTCCCGCCGCCTGACCGATGCGTCACTCCGCCTGGAGCGAAGCCATGTCGATCACGAATCGGTATTTCACATCGCTCTTCAACATGCGTTCGTAGGCGTCGTTGATCTGGTCCATGCGGATCATCTCGATGTCGGAGGTGATGTTGTGCTCGCCGCAGAAATCGAGCATTTCCTGCGTTTCCGCGAGGCCACCGATGAGCGAACCCGACAGGCTCTTGCGGCCCATGATCAGGGAGAACGATGACACAGGCAGCGGTTTTTCCGGTGCGCCGACGAGGGTGATGTTGCCATCGACGGCGAGCATGTTGAGGTAGGCGTTGATGTCGTGATCGGCGGAAACGCAGTCGAGGATGAAGTCGAAGCTGCCGGCGTGTTTCGCCATCTCATCGGCGTTGCTGGAGACGACGACCTCATGCGCGCCGAGGCGGAGCGCGTCCTCGATTTTGTTAGTCGAAGTGGTGAAAACAACCACATGCGCGCCGAACGCACGGGCGAATTTCACTCCCATGTGGCCGAGTCCGCCGAGACCGACGATTCCAACCTTTTTCCCCGGACCGACGTTCCAGTGGCGCAGCGGCGAATAGGTCGTGATGCCCGCACAAAGCAGCGGCGCGACGGCGGCAAGATCCAGGTTTTGAGGAACGTTCAGGACAAAATGCTCGTCCACCACGATGCCCTCGGAGTAGCCGCCGTAGGTGGGAAGGTTGAGGTGCTTGTCCATCGATCCATAGGTCATGACCATGGATGGCGAGAACTGCTCGAGTCCTTTTTTACAATGCGGGCAGGACAGATCGGCGTCCACCAGACAGCCGACGCCGGCGATGTCACCGACCTTGAAACGGGTGACTGCGGCCCCCACCGCAGTCACGCGGCCCACGATCTCATGGCCGGGCACGGCGGGGTATTGGGTGAAACCCCATTCGTTGCGGGCGTAGTGGAGATCGGAGTGGCAGACGCCGCAGTAGAGGATTTCTATCCGCACGTCCCGGTCGGTCGGATCGCGGCGCGGAATGGTGGCGGAGGCCAGCGGCGAGGTGGCGCTGGTGGCGGAGTAGGCTTTGGTTTGATTCATGATTTGATAGATTGGTTGGTTTGATTTCAGGCGGAATATTCGTGATCTGTGACGTGTTGCATCCATTCGACGACCTTTCCTTCGAACGCTTCCTGGATGGCGATATGGGTCATGGCAGTGGTGGGGGATGCTCCGTGCCAGTGCTTTTCACCGGGCGGAAACCAGACGACGTCACCGGGTCGGATTTCCTCGATGGGGCCACCCTCGCGCTGCACCCGGCCGCAACCGGCGGTGACGATCAGCGTCTGGCCAAGCGGATGGGTGTGCCAGGCGGTGCGGGCCCCGGGTTCGAAGGTGACGCTGTTGCCCGCCGCGCGACCCGGATCGGTCGCGGGGAAAAGAGGGTCGATGCGCACGGTGCCGGTGAACCAGTCTGCGGGACCTTTAGCGGAGGCTTGTGAGCCGTTTCGTTTGATTTCCATGTTGGGATTCTGTCTTTGAGTGAGGGTGTCTATCAACGCCCGGTCATTTTCTCCAGTCTTTCCGGGTAGCGGGCTCCTTGGACGGTGATCTTCGCGGCAGCGGCGTCAATTTCACGTAGATCGTCCGCAGTGAGTTCGATGGAAAGAGCTCCGAGGTTTTCCTCAAGGCGATGCAGCTTCGTCGTTCCCGGGATCGGCGCAATCCATGATTTTTGCGCCAGCAGCCAGGCAAGAGCGATCTGTGCAGGGGTCGCTTCCTTGCGTTCCGCAATGACGCCCAACAGATCGACGAGTGCTTGGTTCGCCTTCATCGCCTCCGGGGTGAAGCGCGGAAGGGTGCTGCGGAAGTCGGTACTGTCGAGCTTGGTGTTCTCGTTCATCGCGCCCGTGAGGAAACCCTTGCCCAGCGGGCTGTAGGGAACGAAGCCGATGCCGAGTTCCTCCAGCGTCGGGATCACTTCCTTTTCCGGAGTCCTCGTCCATAACGAATATTCGCTCTGGAGCGCGGTGACCGGCTGCACGGCGTGCGCGCGGCGGATGGTCTGAACGCCGGCTTCCGAGAGCCCGAAGTGCTTCACCTTTCCCTTCTGGATCAGTTCCTTCACCGCTCCAGCGACGTCTTCGATCGGCACGTCGGGATCCACGCGATGCTGATAGAGCAGATCGATGACATCGACCTTGAGCCGCTTGAGCGATGCCTCGACGACCTGCCTGATGTTTTCCGGCCGGCTGTTGAGACCCGGGGCGACGCGGGGATCGGTGCCGATGTCGAATCCGAATTTCGTAGCGATCACCACCTGCCCGCGGAAAGGCGCGAGGGCTTCACCCACCAGTTCCTCATTGGTGAACGGGCCGTAGATTTCGGCGGTGTCGAAAAAAGTGACACCACGCTCCACTGCGGCGCGGAGAAGGGAGATCATCTCCTGCGTGTCCTTCGGCGGACCGTAGGAAAAGCTCATACCCATGCAGCCCAGGCCGATGGCGGAAACTTCCAGATCGCTGTTTCCCAGTTTGCGCTTCGGCAGTGTTTGGAATGTCGTGCTCATGTTGTTGTGATGTTGCGCCTGAGTCGTTCAGGCCGGGGAACACCATGGCGCATTCCTCCTGCCCCGTCTCACGGGATCATGCTTCGGCTGTCGCATTCTTGCGGGAAACACCAAGGAGCCGCGGCGAGGCGCAAAAAACGACGGAACGGCCACGTCGTTTCGACAGCGGTTCCTGGACTCCCGTGGGAGACGCCATCACCGGAACAGGAAACGTCATCCAGATCACCGACACGAATGGTGCCGGGCAGACGCAACGGTTCTATCGACTCGTCGTGAAATGATCACAAGCCGCTGCGGAATTCCGTGGGCGTGACGCCGACCACCCGCCGGAACACCTGGGCGAAATGGCTCGGACTCGTGTAGCCGACGTCGAGCGCGATCTCCAACAGACTGCGCGAAGTTTCGCGGATGAGCTGTTGGGCGCGGGTGATCCGTTCCCGAGTGACGAATTGCAGCGGCGACATTCCCGTGGCCTGCTTGAAGACCCGGGAAAAGTGGAACGGACTGAGTTCGACCAGCGCTGCTAACACATCGACGGAAATTGCCTCCGCGAGCTGATCGCGCACGTGGTCCTCCACCTTGCGGAGCTGCCAGATCGGCAGACCGCCACGGAAGTCGGATTTTTGCGAAGCCGCGTCCGTGTATTTCTCGACGAGATACGCCGCCATCAGCTGCACGAACGGAGTGATGCTTTTCGAATCCCCCGGCACCTCCGCCTCCAGCATCTCGGCAGCCGTGAAACACAGATGCGCCAGGGCTTCGTCGCGTCCGAAAAAATCGATCACCTCCACCTCGTCCGCCCTGCCCGGATAGACGGCTTCCAGCGCCGCGAGGTATTGGTCCACCGCCAGATGGATGACGATGAAATCCAGCTCCTCTCCAGCAGGCGATTTGCAACGGATCTCATACGGTGATGAGGCACGGATGATGAAGATCTCCCCGCGTTGAAGCTGCCGCGTCACCCAAGGCCCGTTCATCTCGCGCTCTTGAAATTCTCCCGAGCCACTGATGGTGCACGAGATCAATGGCTCGGCGGTCGCGGGCACGAGGAAACGATCCACCACCTGCGCAAACCTGAAACGCCGCACATACAACCCCGGCCAATGAAGCACCGCGCTGTCCGCCACCACCTCGCCGCTCGAATAGCGAGGGAACGCGGCTGCGGTCGTCCGATCGGGGGTTTTCATGTAGGTTGTTTGCCAGATCGGATGGGCAGCCGCCAGAGGAAAGGGGCCGTCGGAACGCGTGTCACGCCGGAGGGATCAGGTCGGTTAGCGCGGATTCCAGCGTGGGGAATTTGAAGCGGAATCCGTCGGCTTCGAGAGCGGCGGGGAGCGCGCGCTGGCCTGCGAGCAGAGCCCCGCCGAATCCACCGAGCACGAGTTTCAAGGCGAAGCCGGGGACGGCGAAAATCGCGGGGCGGTGGAGGGCGGCGGCGAGCTTGCGGGTGAGGTCGGCGTTTCGCTCGGGCGTGGGGGCGTTGCCGTTGACCGGGCCGTGCAGGGTTTCCGAAAAGACGGCGTGGAGGATGGAGGCGCGGAGGTCATCGACGTGGATCCACGGCATCCACTGTTGGCCGGAGCCGAGTTTCCCGCCCAGGCCGGACTTGAAAACGAGCAGGAGTTTTTTAAAAGCCGGGCCGTCGCGCCCTATTACGATGCCGATCCGGATGCGGACGACGCGGACGCCGAGCGATTCGGCCTCGAGCGTGGCTTCCTCCCAATCGCTGCACAGATCGGCGAGGTAGCCGCTGCCGATGGAGGATTTTTCCGTGAGGAGCTGGTCGCTGCGGTCGCCGTAGATGCCGACGGCGGAGGCGTTGACGAGGACCTTAGGGCGTTCGGCGGCGGGCAGGCGGCGGATGGCATCGACGACGCGGCCGGTGACCCCCACGCGGCTCTCGTGGAAACTGCGGCGCTTTTCATCGGTCCAGCGCTGGTCGATGGGTTCGCCGGCCAGGTTGATGACGGCGTGGTGGCCGGAAAAGTCGAGAGCGTCGGGTTTCTGCCAACGGTCCACCCCCGCGACCGAGCCTCTCCCGGCCCGGCTGACGCCGGTGCAGGCCACGCCCTTTTCCGCCAGGAGGAATGGCAGGCCACACCCGACAAATCCCGTAACTCCCACAATGGCGGCCCTTTGGATCAACTGCATGGCGCATCTTCGGCGCGATTTTCCGCTGGTAAACCCGATTTTATCAGCTGGGCCGCGCACCTTTCACCCTTTACTTACCGGGCGGCGGGTTTTCTTATCACGGCGATGCTGAAACTTGGCGCATGGATGATATCACCGATGCTCTGCCTGCCGCTTGCCGCGCAGGAGGCACAAGTTCTCCCTCCCGAGGGGCCCGCTCCGGCGGTGGATACGATCACGCCGGTGCCGGCACCGGAAATCCCCTTCGGCGCTGCGGCGGCGGCGACCACTCCGGTGATGCCGAAGGAGCTCAAAATCAATAACAAGGGCGGCTCGATCACCGGCGACATGACGACCGGCCAGTTCCACCTCTCCGGGCCCGTGCAGATCGACGGCGACAACGGCCTGCAGGTTTTCTCGGATACCGCGCTGCTCGACACAAAGGAGAAGAAAGTGATCCTGGAGGGCAACGTCAGCGTCTATCAGGGAAACCTGATGCAGCGCGGCGAGCGGGCGGTTTATTTCTACGAGCGCAAGTTCCTCGACACCAGCGGCCTGCGGGCCTCGCTGGATCCGATCCTGCTGGAAGCCGGCAAATTCACGGCGGAAGAACGTGGCGGGAAGCAGGTGCTCGTGGGTGAAAACGCCGGCATCACGACCGACGACGAGCAGGACCCGAACTACTGGGTCCGCGCGAAAAAAACGACGATCTACCCGGGCGAGAAAATCGTTTTCAACGACCTACGCCTCTACGCGGGCGACACGCCGGTTTTCTGGCTGCCCTACCTAAGCCAGCCCCTCAATGCGGAACTCGGTTACCACTTCGTCCCGGGCGCGCGTTCGAGCTGGGGACCGTTCGTGCTCAACACCTACGGCGTGATGCTCGGCGGCAAGCTCAATCCGGACACCGGGGAAAACGAGGACGCCTGGCTGCTTTCCCGCTGGCATGTCGACCTCCTCACCAAGCGCGGCATCGGCACCGGCGTGGACCTGATGGACACGCGCGAGGAAAACAAGGACGAGATCACCGGTTTCAGCGCCTACTACCTTTACGACCAGGCGCCGGACACCAGCCGCACCGGCGTGCCGCGCGGCTATGTGAACGAGGACCGCTATCGTTTCGAGCTGAAGGACCGTCAGACACTCGATTTCCAGGATCCCAACGCCAAGTGGCGCTTTGACACCAACCTCACCCTGCTGAGCGACGCCTACTACCTCCAGGATTTCGAAACCGACACCTACCGCACCAATCCCGCGCCGGACAACACCATCGGACTCTATCGGACGGACGACAACTCGCTGCTCTCGATCTACGCGCGGTTCCGCATCAATGATTTCTATCGGGCGGACACGCGGCTTCCGGAGGTGGCCTACGATCAGGCGCGCGGTCCGCTTTTCGGACTGCCGGTCCTGCATGAGGGCAGCACCTCGTTCGGCGTCATCGGCGAGCAGGCCGCGGACCCCACCCGCAGCGCGATCCTCGATCCGCTGACGCAGCTCAAAAAATCCGATCCCGCCACCTATCCGCTGCTCCGGCAGCTCAATGGTTACGAACGCCTGCTCGCCGAGGAAATGATCGCCCTGCCGCTCAACGACCCGCGGCGCGAGGCGATCCGCGCGCAACTCATCGATTCCAGTTACACGCGTTTCAACACCTATCAGGAATTCTCACTACCGTTCAAGGTCGGCGGTTTCCTGAACATCTCGCCGCAGGCCGGCGTGGGCTACACCCGCTACGACGCGGTGGACGGTCCGGTGCAGAACTCGGACCGCACCTCGCTCTTCGCAGGAACGGAGGCGTCGCTGAAATTCGCCAAGGACCTCGGCGGTTACCGCGATTCCAAGTGGGGACTTGATGGAATGATGCACGTTTTCCAGCCCTATGCGAACTGGTCCTACGTTTCCACCAATGACTACGATCCCGCGGGCCCGATGGTCGACCGCCTCACTCCGTCCACCCGCCCGCAGCCGCTGGACCCCACGCGTTTCACCGCCGTGGACGATCTTCAAAGCTGGGACATCATCCGGCTCGGCGCGCGCAACCGGCTCATCACGAACCGCGACAAGCAGAGCTTCGAGTGGCTCTACATCGACACCTACATCGACGCGTTCCTCAAGGATCCCGAGGAAGAGCGGAACTTATCGAACCTTTACAACGACATCCGCTGGCAACCGCTGCCATGGATGGGAGTGGATTTTGACACACAGTTTCCGATCGTGAACAACGGTTCCGGCTTCAGTGAGATCGACACGCGAGTGCGTTTCCTGCCGACGGACTACATGGAGTTTTCCATCGGCTATCGTCTGCTCACGAACCACCCGGTGCTGACGGATTCCAACCGCATCGATCTGCAGGCCTACACCCGCATCAACGAGAACTGGGGCTTCGGAATGCGCCACATTCTGGAAATGGCGGACGGCACGCTCGAACTCCAGCAATACACCATCCACCGCGATCTGGGGAACTGGGTGGCCGGGCTCGGCTTCAGCCTGCAGGACAACCGCCTCGACGAGGAATACGGCGTGATTTTCAGCCTGACGCTGAAGGAATTCCCATCCGCCTCCCTGCCATTGCAGTTCAACACGGAATATTAAATGACCACCGCTCCTGAAAAACTGCTCCACGCCCTGCGCTGGCGTTACGCCACCAAACAATTCGACGCCTCCAGGAAAATCCCCGCCAACATCTGGGACGCACTTGAGGAATCGCTCGTTCTAACTCCCTCCTCGTTCGGTCTGCAACCTTGGAAATTCCTTATCATCCAGGATCCCGAAGTCCGCATGAAGCTGCTGCCGGAATCGTGGAAACAGCACCAGGTCACCGACGCCTCGCATTATGTCGTCCTAACCGCCAGAACGGATCTGACCGCCGACGACGTCGACGCGTGGATCGATTGCATGTCCGAAGTCCAGGGCACCGGGATTGAGAAACTCGCACCGCTCAAGGGCATGATCGAAGGTTTCGCCCTGGCGATGAGCCAGGAGGAGCGGCATAACTGGAACATCCGGCAGGTTTACATCGCGCTCGGCCAGCTCATGGCATCCGCCGCCACGCTGGGCATCGACGCCTGCCCGATGGAAGGCATCAGCGCATCCGGCTACGATCACGTGCTCGGCCTCGTCGGCAGCGGCTATGCCACCGTCGTCGCCTGCGCCCTCGGCTACCGCGCGGAAAGCGATAAATACGCGAACGCCCCGAAGGCCCGCTTCGAGCGCGGACACGTCATCAGGCACATCTGAAACGCGGCGTTTATTTAGCCGGCGGCGGATCGATGCCGAGGATTTTGTAAACATCCTTGATCAGCCGCACGGCGACTTTTTCCGAAACACCGCGCTCCTTGGTCTTGCCGTTCACGCCGACGTTGACTGTCGGGACACGACCCATTTTGGTGTTCGTGTCACCGAGTCTGATGAAGAGGCGCTTCGCCAGTTCGTCCGCGCATTGTTCATCGGAAGCGAGCTGCCACTCGCTTTTCAAGCCCACGTCCTTGCTAACCTGGACCAGGATCCTATGGTCGAGAAGTTTCGCCTTCAGGTCCTTTGCGATCGCGTCCTGGCGCTCGGTCGAAAGCTCCGGATTGATCGGCAGCGGGACCCACACCGGATAGGGGAGGTTCTGCTTGTAGGTCCGGAAGGCGAAAAGTCCGCCGCCGAACACCATCGCCATTGCGATCACCCCCACTACGATCCATCGTTGCATCACAGGCGCTTATACGTCATTCACCTCTTCATCCAAGCCAGAATTTCATGGAATACCCCGCCACCGCAGCCACCGTCGAGTCACTTCCTAACGGACTCACCCTCATCCTCGATCCCGATCCCGCCGCACCCGTCGTCTCCGCGCAGATCTGGGTGGCCACCGGCAGCATGCATGAGGACCAGCACCTCGGTGCCGGCATCTCGCATTTCCTCGAGCACATGGTTTTCAAAGGCACCCGCGATTTCGATGCGGAAACCCTCGCCGACACCGTGCAGGCCGCAGGCGGACACTGGAACGCCTACACCAGCTTCGACCGCACGGTTTACTACATCGACGGACCGTCCGCCTCGCTGCCGGTGTTCCTCAAAACGCTGACCGGGCTGGTGTTCTTCCCCACCCTGCCGGAGTCCGAGTTCGAGAAGGAAAAGGACGTCATCCGCCGCGAGATCGACATGGGCCTTGATGATCCGGACAACGTCTCCAGCCGCCTGCTTTTCTCCACCGCATTCCTAACTGATCCGCGCCGCCATCCGGTCATCGGCCACCGCCATTTGTTCGACGCCATCCACCACGCGGATCTCGTGGGCTACCATCAGTCTCGCTACACGCCGGACCGTTGTTTCGTCGTCATCTCCGGTGACTTCGACGCCGACGAAGCGCGGAAAATGACCACCGAACTCACCGCCGACAAGCTCACCGGCGGCGGTCGCGAGCCGCTCGTGCCCATCGATCCGCCGCAGCTCGGGCCGCGCCGGATGCGCGAGACCTTCGCCATCCCCACCAGCCGCATTTCGCTCGCGTGGAAATCCCCCGCTCTCGACCACCCGGACGCGCCCGCCTTCGATGTGTTAGCGGGCATCCTCGGCCGCGGCCGCGCGTCGCGGCTCCACCGCAGCCTGCGCGAGGAAAAGGAACTCGCTCTGGAAATCTCCGCATTCTCCTGGACCGGCCCGGGCCGCGAGGGCGTGCTCGCCGTTTCCGCCGATGCCGATCCGACGAAGCGCGACGTCCTGATAGAATCCATCCTTGCGGAAGTGAAGAACCTGCCCGCCACCGGGCTTGAGGACGATCTCGCCAAAGCAAAACGCCAGATCGCCGCCAGCCAGTTCCGCAGCCTGACCACCGCTTCCGGCCGCGCGGCCGATCTCGCGTCGAACTGGCACGAAGCCCGCGATCTCGATTTCACCAGCCGCTACCTCGCCGCGATCCAAGCGGTCACCCCGGATGACATCCGCCGCGCTGCCGCCGCGCTCACCGACGAGCGGCTGAATCTAACCATCCTCGATCCGCTTGAAGCACCCGCTCCGGCCCGCATCGGGAAAACGTCGCGCGCCCGCGAGGAAATCCAGGTCCACACGCTGCCTAACGGACTCACCCTCGCGCTCATCCCGGACCACCGCGTCCCGCTCATCCACCTGCAGGCCGCCGTCCGCGCCGGGCTTCCATCCGAGACGCCGGAAAACAACGGCCTCAGCCAGCTCCTCGCCTCCACCTTGTCAAAAGGCACCATCACCCGCAGCGCGCAGGAGATCGCCATCACGCTGGAATCGTTAGGCGCATCCATCAGCGCGAACCCCGGCAACAACGCCATCCTCGTGCAGGCCGCCGGACTCGCACCGGACATCGCCACCATCCTCGATGTCTTCGCGGAAACGCTCATCTCCCCTTCCCTGCCGGACGACGCCATCGCCCGCGAAAAAGCCAGCCAGACCGCCGCGCTGGAGGAAGCGCTGCAGGAGCCGCTGCACACCGGATTCAGCACCCTCCGCAAGGCGATCTTCGGTGGCGCGGGTTACGGCCTCGAATCGTTAGGCGCGCTGGAAAGCCTGGCCTGCCTCGACCGCGCCGCACTCGCCGCCCACCACGCGCGGCATTTCAACACCGCCAACATCACGCTCGCCATCGCCGGTGATTTCGATCCCGCCGCCATCCTCGCACTGCTCACGGAAAAATTCTCACACCTGCCGCAGGGCCAGCCGTGGACACCTCCGGCGAGCACGCTCCAACCCGGTGTTTCCGAAACCGTCCACCTGCCGAAAAAGCAGGCCGTCCTCACCATCGGCTTCCCCGGCACCACCGTCAGCAGTGCGGACCGCCACGCCCTGGCGATGATCCAGGAATACTCCACCGACATGGCAGGCCCGCTTTTCACCCGCATCCGCGAGGAACTCGGGCTCGCCTATCAGGTCGGAGGCACCCAGTTCCTCGGCTACGACACCGGCCTGTTCACCTTCTATCTGGCCACCTCGCCCGAGCAGGCGGACTTCGCGAAGAACGAGCTGATGACAGAGATCGGAAAAATCGCCGCTGCCGGAATCCCGGACGAGGCGTTCGACCGCGTGCGTTCCACCGTGCTGAGCGGCCTCGCCATCCAACAGCAGTCGCCCGCCTCCGTCGCCCGCCACGTCGCGCTCGACCTGCTCTTCGGCCACCCCGCCGACGAACACCGCCGCCTCGTCGCCGCCTACAACGCGCTCACTCCTGAGATTGTAAGGGAAACGGCGCACCGCATTTTCTCGGTGGAGCCCACGGTCGTCACCGTGCTGCCGGAATGACGTTCAGTGGGGGGGCTTGTGGGAACCTCCTCCCCATTTTTCCGTCTTTCCACCCGGGTGAGTTCGTAAAGGATCAGGGTTCCTTGTGCTCGGATTCCTTGCGTATTTCATGAAACCCATCCTCGTCGCCGCCTTTTGCTGCATTTCCGCCCTGTCGCTGGAAGCCCAGATCACGTATGTCGACGCGACCACGTCCAACACCACCCGCGTGGATGGCAATCCGTTCGCTCCTTCCGCAACCGCCAACTCCTATGCGGACGGCAACTGGACACTCCGCACCGCCGTGGCCAGTGGCGGCACCGCCTTCGAGGGCGGTGGTGGCGAGGCCGTGCCAGCGCTGAAACAAACGATCACCGGCGTGACACCGGGCACCTATGAGGTGCACGTTTTTTTCTGGGTGGCCGGCGGCGTCCACTGGCAGATCGATGCCGGACTTGCCGCCAATTCCACCTCGAATTTCTACGGCACCAGCGGCACGGCCACTTTTCCCGCCGCGGCGACTTCGGTAGCAAGCACCGCCACCTATACCGGTAGTTCCGCCCCGACGGTGTTCGTCGAAAGCGACCGCACGCTGATCCGCGCGAAGGTGGGACAGGCCACGGTGGACGCCAGCGGCGTGCTGCAGGTTTTCATCACCCCGAGCCCGGTCTTCAATGCGAACGCGACGAACTCGCGCATCTGGTTCGACGGCATCGGCTACGGCACCTACATCGCGCCGCCGCTGCCGGGAAATGGCGTGGAAATCGCACCTGACGGAGCGTGGACGTGGTTCAACGACGAGCGCGCCATCCTCCATCAGGGTTCGCTCTATTCCGGCTACGTGAAAGGCACCGGCCAGACCGGCATCACACGCCGCAATCTGGCCACGGGGGAAAACTCCCACATGATCATCACCACCGCCGCCTCGCAGCAGTTAGACGATCACAACAACCCGTCCATCACCGAACTGCCGGACGGCAGGCTGACGGTGCTTTATTCGAAACACATCTCCGGTTCGCAATACTATCAGCGGACGTCGCTCGTGCAGCTTCCCACCACCAGCGCCGACTGGGGACCGGAAATCACCGTCGCCATGCCCGCGGCGAACACCTACGCCAACAGCTACCGCCTCAGCGGCGAGTCGAACGCGATCTACAATTTCTCGCGCTGCATCAACTTCAACCCCACCCTCACCATCTCCACCGACAACGGCGCGACCTGGGGCGCGTCCCGCCAGCTCGTCGGCACCGGCAGCGGCAACACCCGCCCCTATCCGCGCTACTGCTCGAACGGCACCGACCGCATCGACCTGATCTACACCGACGGCCATCCGCGCGACGTCGACAACTCCGTCTATCACATGTATTACAAAAGCGGCGGACTCTACAAGACGGACGGCACGCTCATCGACAGCCTCGCCAACATCCCGCTCGACCACGACGCGGGGAAGCGCGGGAATGTGATCTACCCGTTCAGCAACTCCGCTTGGGGCGCGGGCGACGGACCGGACAACTGGATCCCGACCGGCCGCGGCTGGACGTGGGACGTGCAGTATGGCCCGGGAGAAACGCCGGTGTGCGTCTTCCAGGTGCAGGTAGGCACGGACGCGACCTGGGCCACCTCGCGGATCTATTACTACTACGCCCGCTGGACCGGCACGCAGTGGCAGCGGAAATTCATCGCCCAGGCCGGCCGCGGGATTTACGCGGCGGAATCCGACTACGGCGGTGGCATGTGTCTCGATCCGGAGGACCCGCGCATTGTCTATTTTTCCAGCAACGCGGCGGATCCCTTCGCGCTCGGCGACATCAACAACGTCCCGCTGCGGGCGAACAACCGCTTTGAAATCTATCGGGGCTTCACAGCGGACGGCGGACTGACTTTCACCTGGACCCAGGTCACCACGGATTCGGCGGCGGACAACCTTCGCCCCATCGTCCCGCCGCATCACGGACGGCAGGAGTTTTTGTTATGGTTCAACGGCACTTATAACAGCTACACCTCGTTCACCACCCGCGTGCTCGGCCGCATCGGTTCGCCGACGGTTTCCTACGTCGGCTGGGCCGCCGGCTACGGACTTGCGGCGAACTCCGGTTCTGAAGATGCGGACCACGACGGGCAGTCGAATTTTCTCGAATACTCGCTGGGAAACAACCCGCTCGACCCGCAGAGCATGGCAAATCCCGTGTGGAACGGCCAGGCGTTCCATTTCACCGTCGACCGCTCGCTTGCGGACACCGAATGGACGGCGATGCACTCGACGGATCTGGTGAACTGGCAGCAAGCCGCGGTGATCCGCTCGGCGGGACTGCCGGGTTCCGTGACCAGCGGCTACACCGCCGAGGTGCCGGATTCGAGCGGTCCGGTGAACATTTCGGTGCAGCAGCAGCCCGCAGGAGGCAGGAGTTTTTTCCGGCTGACGGTGAAATCGGTCCGCTGATTTCCGCTGATCACGGGTTTGCCTCCCCAATTTAGGGAGGGTGGGACTTTCCGCATTGCCAGTCGTGGCTTGCGGCGGGAAATTCGTCCCTTCTGATGAAACCCAAAATCTCCAGTCCCACCGCCCGGGTGGTGGCACTTGCCATCCTGCTCTCTTCCGCCGGCATGGCGCGGGAATGGACGTTCACCGGGATCCCAAAACCGATGGAGGCCGAGTTCGTCGCGATGAAGAACGGTGGTGTCGTTCTGCAGGGACCTAACGGGAAAAGTTTCGAAGTTCCGGTCACCAGCTTCAGCGCGGCCGATCAGAAATACCTGAAATTGCTGGAATCCGGTGGCCAGCCGCCCGCGGACACTTCGGGAAAACCGGTCACCAGCCGCACGGGATACAGGTCCAGTTCGGTGGAAACACTCACCAACCAGGTGGTGGAACTGAATGGCGCGATGGAGGTGCACATCACCGGCACGGGCGATGTGATCACCGGCAGCAGTTTCAATTTCACCTCGCCCGACGGCTGGCTGTTTCTCGACAACATCATCCCTTCGGTGGTGGCGTCCAAATACCTGGACCGGATGCTGATCAACGGCAGGAAGGCCGCGCTGAAGACCAACATCCGCGTGGTCCAATATGGATCGGGCGCGGTGGTGATTCCTCACGATCCGGATTTCCCCGCGATGACGGTTTATGAGGGCAAGGATCTGACAGGGACATCGATGCCTTTGAAAGGCTTCGTGGAATACAACGACGCGCGGCTGCTGAAATTGAAAAAGTCCATCAGCTCGTTCGTTCTCAAACGCGGCTACACGGCCACCATTGCGGAAAACGAGGACGGCACGGGAGCCAGCGTGAATTACGTGGCTCAGGACCACGATGTGGTGGTGAATATTTTACCAAAAGGCCTTGATGACGGCGTGAGTTTTGTTCGGATCTTTCCGTGGCGCTGGGTGAGCAAGAAGGGCGTCGCGGGCGCGATCTGGCAGAAATTGGAAGTCGGCTGGTTCTATGATTGGAACATCGGCACACAATCGTCGCTCGATCTCGAATACGTGCCCATCAAACAAAAGCGCGACTGGCCGGGCCTCGACCAGGACTGGAAAGCGCGGGGTTCGTCACAACTGCTAGGCTACAACGAGCCGGACCACAAGGACCAGTCCAACCTCTCGGTGGACGAGGCTATCAAGGGCTGGCCCGCGCTGCTCGGCACCGGCTTGCGGGTCGGCGCTCCGGCCGTTTCCGATGGCGGGCTGGGCTGGCTTTATGAGTTCATGGACAAGGCCGAAAAGGGCAACCTGCGTGTGGACTACGTTCCGGTGCACTACTACCGCGCCTTCTCCGATCCCGGAAACGCGAAGGGCGCGGCGGACCAGTTCTATCAATTTCTAAAAGGCATCCACGACCGCGTGAAACGTCCGATCTGGGTGACGGAATGGAACAACGGAGCGAACTGGACGACCGCTCCCGATCCTAACGAAAAACAGCAGAAGGCCACCATCGCGGCGATGATCAGGATGCTGGATGAGACGCCGTTCGTGGAACGTTACGCGGTCTACAACTGGGTGGAGGCATGTCGCGAGCTTGTCCGCAAGGATGGCTCGCTCACGCCTGCGGGTGAGGTTTACCGGGATAAAAAATCGCCGATTTCCTACGTGCAGGCGAAGGAGTGAGGGCGCTCCTTTTGTGGATCCATGATGACGGGTCGGAAGAAGGCAACGCTCATGGCGATGCAGACAGACCGGCGATGGAAATTACTTTTGAGCCAAGATCACCGTTTTGGAAAACTGGCGGATCAATTGCTGACGAGCTTGAGCCGCATGAAAGCGGCACCAGTCCGAGTGTCCTCGATGGCGGCGGTGCAGATCCACATGCGCTGCTCGAAGTCGCCGAGATCGCTGGCGAGAAACGACGTGACACGTCCGTGTGGGCTTTCCGGACCTTCGCGATCATGGTCAGATAGTGCTTGGCGGGATCGGGCAGCCGGTTACTGGGCGAGGCGTGCCCGGACTCCACATGGGCACATGCAAACACGACTCAGACCATCGACAGACAACGGCGTGGAATCAATATTCCTCAGGATCCCACGTGGTGGGGATAATGGCCTGAATCCGCTGTAAGCGGACACAAACGGCGGGTGAATGGCGCGGACCGGCCTGTTTTCAATCTCCAGATGATTTTTCCCTTCCCAAATCCCCATTCACTGCTTACTCCTCGCGCCCGCCTGAAATGGTGGTCGTAGTTCAATGGTAGAGCCCCAGATTGTGATTCTGGTTGTTGCGGGTTCGAGTCCCGTCGATCACCCCATCTTTCCCATCGGGACC
>JBDSNC010000008.1:0-7377 GCA_039915545.1 Luteolibacter sp. | reverse complement strand
TGGCTGCTGATGGCGCTTTCGCCGGTGATCGTCTGGTATGTGAAGCGCCTCGACGACGGCAGTGACGAGCCGTTGGGATTGCTGACGCTTTCGTTCGCTCTGATGTTGGCATGGCGTGATCGGAAATCCCTTTCCGCGAGCATCGAAGCGCGGGTTTGCGGCGCGATGATGGTGCTGGGATCAGCCATGGCCATCGTCTGGCTGCCGCCCATGTTGCGGGCCGGGTTGGCGGTTTCGGGTGTCGCGGTTTTTTTCGGCATCCACCGGCGGGCGGGATTGATGGGGCTGTTGGTGCTGTCGCTGCCGGTGGTCGCATCGCTGCAGTTTTTCGCGGGCTATCCGTTGCGGGTGGCCGCCGCGGAAGGTGCGGTGCGGCTGTTGGAAATGGGAAGTGTGGTCGTATCGAGGACCGGCGCGCAGATGGAGATCGGCGGAAGGATCGTCGGCGTGGATCCGGCATGCAGCGGGGTGAGGATGCTCTGGCACGCGCTGGTGGCGGCGATGGCGTTGGCGGCGGTTCACCGGATTTCATGGCGGGCGACGGTGGTGATTGGGTTGTTAGCGATTGCGCTCGTGATCCCGGCGAACATCCTGCGTGCCTTCCTGTTGGTTTTTGAACAGGCAGGATTCTGGGATAAATCGGATCTGCTGCATGCGGGAATCGGACTGGCTTCGTTCGGTATCATTCTCGCTCCATTGTGGTGGATCGCGGCGAAGCGGGCGGGAAGAACAGACAGGAATGTCATTGTCACGGCGGCACCGGTGACGCGTTTTGTCAGAGTGTTGCTGATGACGGCAGCGGTCCTCGCGCCGCTGTTAGCCATCGGCACACCGCGGACTCCGTTGATGTCGGAGATCGGGGCGGAGCCGGTGAGTTTCACTTTCGACGGGCTCACCCTGCCGTTGCGCCCGATGCCTCCGACTGCGGCGGAAACAGCGTTTGCGAAAAGTTTTCCAGGAACGCTCTCCAGCCACCGCTGGGGTGACGATCAGGTCATCCTCCGCCGTATGACCGAGGCGACCCGGCGGCTCCACCCGTCGCGCGACTGCCTGCGTGCGGCTGGATTCGAAACCACCGACGCCATCACCGTCACGCGGCCGGACGGAAGCGAGTGGGCGAATTTTTCCGCCGCCCGCGATGGCGAGCGGCTGATGGTTTTCGAACGCATCGTCAGCGAGCGCGATGGAGCCAGGTGGACGGATGTGTCGGCGTGGTATTGGTCGGCGATGAGGCATCCGCTCAACGGCCCGTGGCGGGCGGAGACGGTGATTTCGAGGAGATAAATTTTCCGCAGGTCCTGCGACTTTGCGGGTCGTTTTCATAGCCGGGACTTCGCCCGGGTGTGGATTGCATGGGTTCCCAAGCCCTGGGATGCAGGTTCGGTTTCCGTTGGTCGGAATCGAATCCCGTCAGCAGGGCTTGGGGATTCGACCCGTCGCGGAAATTTTGTGCTTAGTGAGCCGCATTTCATGCGCTAGACCACGGGCATGGATGAACTGACACGCGATCACGGACCGCAGCCGCTCGACGGCCTGATGGTCCGCTGGAATTTGGCCAATCATGAATTGGTGGAGGTTTCTGAGGAACAACTGAACCACAAGCAGGTGCAGAAGGCCCGCAAGGGACGGCAACTCACGCTGCACCTGATGCAGAAGATGATGCGGGCGCTCAACGGGACGATTCTCGTCAAACTGCCGAAGGAGGACCGGGAGAAATTCACGCCCTATCTTCACAAGCATTTGTTCAACTACGCGAAGAGCTACGACGCGGCGTGGGCGGATCCGAATGAGGAGCTGATGCCGAAGTGAGCGCGGGCGGACCCAACTGGACCATCGTCGGACAGGGCCTTGCGGGGACTTGTCTGGCATGGGAGTTGTGGAAACGCGGCGTGCCGTTTGTGATAGAAGATCGCGGCACCGGCGGCAGCTCGCGGGTGGCGGCGGGCATGGTGAATCCGATCACCGGCAAGAATTTCGAGCCGAGCTGGCGCATCGCGGAGTTTCTGCCGGACGCTCTGGCGTTCTATGCGGAAGTCGAAAATTTGATAGGGCGAAAAGTCTGGCATGCGTTTCCGGTGTTGCGGCTGGCGGGATCGGAAAAAGAGTGGAGGAAAATTTCCTCGAAGCTCGCGGAGCCCGCGGTTGCACCTTGGGTCGTGGGAGAAGTATCAGCGCCGGACGGGTGTGTGGGCGCGGTGGAGGTGAGTGGTGGCGGCAGGCTGGACACGCGGGCGTTCCTCGATGGCTCGCGGGAGTTTTTTGAGCAGCAGGGATGCTACCGCGTGAGCCAGGTTTCAGATGGTAGCTCGCGGACGATCTGGTGCGATGGTGCGGTGGGTTTGATGGCCGGGAAATTCGGTCCGCATCGCTGTGCGAAGGGGGAAATTCTGACAGTTCGTGCGGACTGGGATGAGACGCGCATCCGGATCGGCGCGGGCGGCTGGATGGTGCCGGTGGGCGATGGTTGCTTCAAGGTGGGCTCGACTTATGAGTGGAACGAGCTGGACGAAGTGCCGACGGAAAAAGGCCGAGCGCGCGTGGAGGAAATTGCGGCGAAGTTGGGCGGGTTGGATTTTGAAACAATCACACACGATGCGGGTATCCGGCCGATTTTGCGACGCAGCCAGCCGCTGATCGGTCCATTGGAAGAAGGCGGATGGATGTTCAACGCACTGGGTTCGAAAGGATCGCTTTACGCGCCGGGCATGGCTGCGCGGTTGGCGCGTTGGCTGTTGGATGGCACCGAGCCCGAGCCGGATGTGGACTTGCGGGTGTTCCTCAAACAAAGTCGGTCCGATGAATCCGCCTGACTCCATGTTTCCACCGCGCCCGACGGCGCTGGTGCAGCAGATCCTGGGCGGGATCCTCCGCGAGGGAGATCTGGTGATCGACGCAACGGCGGGGAACGGCCACGACACGCTTTTTCTAGCGAAGTGTGTCGGTGAAAACGGACGGGTGCTCGCGTTCGACGTGCAGGAAGCGGCGATTGCCTCGGCTTGGGCGAAAATCCAACAGGCGGGAGTCGCAGGACGGGTTGAGTTTTTCCACGAATCCCACGAACGGATGGAAGCACACGCGGCGGCGGACTCGGTGGCGGCCGTCATGTTCAATCTCGGCTACCTCCCGGGAGACGATCACGAACTAACGACCGGGACGGAAAGCACGCTCACCGCGCTCGAAGCCGCGGCGCTCGTCCTGAAACCGGGCGGAATGCTGTCGGTCGTCTGTTATCCCGGGCATCCAGCCGGCGCGGTCGAAGCGGAAGCGGTGGAGGCGTGGATGACGGTGCGCGCCAGCAAAGGCTGGCGGGTGGCGAGGTATGGAGCCATCGGAACGCGGAGAGCGGCTCCATTTTTGTTAGTTGCGAAAACGTGATACGGGCATTCCTGCCTGTTCTTCCAGTGCTTGTGAAAGAACGGGCAGGAATGCCTGTGTCACGTCATTGGGTGGCCGTGGGCTTGATTTCCGCGACCAGGGCTTCGGCGGTCAGTTCGACGAAGGAGCCGGGGGCACCGGCGTAGTGGATCTTGCGCTCGCCATCCAGGACGTAAACGAGCGGCCATGAGCCGACACGATACTCACCGGCGAGTTTGTTTTCCGGATCGGAAAAATTCTGCCAGGTGACGGTGCTGTTTGCTTCCAAGGCGCGGAGTGTTTTGATGGGGTCGTGATTCACGCCGATGATGGTGAACGGCCGCCCGTGGAATTTCTTCTCCATCGCGGCGGTGATCTCGATCACACGGGTGGCGTCCGGATCGCTGGTGCTCCAGAAGAGCAGGACGATGATCTTGCCCTTGCTGGCGGATAGGCTGAGCGGACGGTTGGCGGAATCGACGCCGGCGAGATCCGGTGCGACGCGGCCTTTGGTGAGGTAGCGGATGATGTAGAGCTCGTCCTCGGCGATTTTGGCGACGGCGGTGCCGTTGAGATCGACGTCGGAGCTCTGGATGATGGCTTTGCGCAGGTAGGTGAGGCGTTTTTTCATCAGCTCCGGATCATCGCCGATGGTCTTGAGCTGCATGGCGGCGCAGAGGGCCGCGACGCCTTGGATTTTCTTGTCGGGGTGGCTGGCCTGGACCTTTTCGAGGATGGCAAGCGAGCGCGGGTCCTGGTTTCCGACGAGGGCGAGGCACATCGGGACGAGCTTGCCGCTGTTGAGGTGATAGGACTCGACGGCCTTGCGGATCGCATCGTTTTCCTTGGCGAAGGTGGGCGCGGTGGAGCCGTTGGGATTGGTGGTGATCAGTCCCTGGGTGGTGCGCAGGAACCACGCGGCGGGTTCGATGGTCCATTCCTCGCCGAGTGAGGCACCGATCTGGTCCCACATTTTCCGGGCGGCGGCGGTTGCGTCAGGGCGGTTTGAGAGGGTTTTCGTCCGTTCGTCCGGAGTGGTGGCGGTGCGCATGTCGAGCGCCCATTTGTCGAGCGCGAGTTGATAGGATTTCTGGACGAGCAGGGCGTCGGTGGGGGATGCCAGCGAGCCCGAGGCGATCAATAGGGAAAACAGGACGGTGAGATGGCTCGGACGTTTCATGACGGAAAGAGTTGGGGAAATCAGGCGAGGGCGGCGCAGAAGGCGAGGGCAGTTTCACGCGCCCACCGGTCTGCGGCAACCACGGATTCGAGGGTGCAGGAAGCCTGGAACTCATGCGCCTCCATGACCGAGGCGACGCATTTCCAGATACCGGGGAAGGGGATTGCTCCGGCGCGGAAGGCGTCCACGGCGATTTCGTTCGCGGCATTGAAAACCGCGGGCAGCGTGCCGCCGACCGTTCCTGCCTTGCGGGCGAGGTCGAGCGCTGGAAAATCCTCACTCCGCGGCGCTTCGAACTCCAGTTTCGCCAGCGTCGTAAAATCCAGCGGTCGCAGGCCGCCTTTCACCCGCTGCGGCCAGGTGAGGGCGTATTGGATGGGAAAACACATGTCCGTCCGGCTCATTTGCGCGAGCACCGAGCCGTCCGCGAACTCGACCATCGAATGCACCACGCTTTGCGGATGCACCACCACGTCGATGCGGTCCATGCCGATGCCGAACAGCCAGCGGGCCTCGATCATTTCCAGGCCTTTGTTGAAAAGCGTCGCGGAATCGATGGTGATTTTCGGCCCCATTTCCCATGTCGGGTGCTTGAGCGCCTGCGCCGGAGTGACGTTTTCCAACTGCTCGGCGGGCAGCGACCGGAATGGCCCGCCGGACGCGGTTAGAATCAGCCGGGAAATTTCCTTCTCCCCGCCGCGGTGGCCGTCGAGGCACTGATAGATCGCGTTGTGCTCGCTGTCCACCGGCAGGAGTTTTACGCCGCGCTTGCTGGCGGCAGCGGTGATGACCTCGCCTGCCATGACGAGGATTTCCTTGGAGGCGATGGCCAGGTCCTTGCCTGCCTCGATGGCGGCGAGCGCGGGAAACAAGCCGGCCGTGCCGACGATGGCGACCAGCACCACGTCCGCATCGGCGAGCGTGGCGAGCTCGTCGAGTCCCTTTGCTCCGAGGTGCAGCGTGACGTTTTCCGGCAGCAGCGGGCGGAGTTCGGCGGCCTTTGATTCGTCGTAAAGCGCGACGTGTCTGACGCCGGTTTCGCGCGCCTGTTCGGCGAGTTTTTCCACGCTGCCACACGCGGCGAGGGCGATGATTTCGATCTGCTCGGGCAGCTCGCGGGCGACCTTGAGAGTGGAGGTTCCGATGGATCCGGTGGAGCCCAGCAGGACAACGCGGCGTTTTCGTGGAGCGTTCATGCGGGGGAGAGCAGGACCCATTTCAGATAGAAAAACAGCGCCGGAGCGGTGAAGCAAATGCTGTCGATCAGATCCAGCGATCCGCCGATGCCGGGAAGCATTTTCCCAGAGTCCTTGGCACCGAGAGCGCGCTTCACCACGCTTTCCGCAAGATCGCCGATGACGGCCAGCACCGCGAGGATGAAGCCGAGGCAGACGACGTGGCCCCACTTTTGGAAAAAGAAAAGTTGCGAGGGAAACAGCGCGTAAAGTCCGCAGGCCGCGATCTGAGAGAAAAGCAGCGCGCCGCCGAAGCCTTCCCAGGTTTTCCCCGGGCTCACGTGGGGGATCATCTTGTGACGGCCGATCATGGAGCCCACGATGTAGGCCCCCATGTCCGTGAATTTCGTCACTGCCAGCAGCCACAGCAGCAGGAAGGCACCGTGGTCGCTAACGATTCCCTGCACTTCCGTCCCGCCGTGCACCATGAAGGTCACCCGGGCGGTGAAGTTGAAAAGAAACGGCACGTAAACAAATCCCAACACTGTTGTCGCCACACCCGTCAGCGACTCAAGTCCGAGGATCGGCTGGCGGAGTTGGAGGGTGAAGGCCCCGGCGGCCGCGATGAAGAGCATGAACGCATCGAGCGCGAAAGAAACCTCATTGTGCCCCCTCATCAAACCGCAGTATAACACCCCGATGTAAACGCAGCCGACTGCGATGCCGAAGCAGGGGAAACATTTCACACCCGCCGCCTTCAACATGCGGAAATATTCAACGGTCGCCACGACGGCGAGCACGCCCATCAGCCCGAGAAACGCCCACGACTGACGGCTCAAGAAAATCGAGGTCACCAGTGTCCACAGGAAAACCGTGCTGGCGCTGCGCCGGGCGAAGACGAGGGCTTTGGATTGGACTGGTGGCTTCGGGGTTTCGTCCATTGGCGGACGAATCCAAGACGGCCCCGGCGGGTGTGGCAACTCATTCCATCCGATGCCGCGCAACCTTTTTCCAGAACCGTGGTTTGATGAGCCGACGAGACCGTTAAAAGGCCTCCAACCGAAAAACAAACGATACAATGAAAACCACCAAACTGATGACCCTCGGTGTCCTGATCGGCACCTGCGCCTTTGCTTCAGCCCAAGACACGCCTCCAGCAGGCGGCCCTCCAGGCGGCGGACCACCTCCTGGTGGAAAACGTGAAATCCCGGCTGCCGTGCTCAAGAAATTCGACAAGGACGGCGACGGCAAACTCTCCGAAGAAGAACGCACCGCCATGCAGGCCGCTCGCGAGGAAGAGCGCAAGGCGATGATCGCCAAATACGACAAAGACGGCGACGGCAAGCTCTCCGAAGAGGAGCGTGCTGCCCAGCGCGCCGACATGGAGGCCCAACACAAGGCTCTGCTCGAAAAATATGACGCCAACAAAAACGGCAAGCTCGATCCCGAGGAAGCCCAAGCTGCGATCGCCGCAGGCGAAAAGCTTCCACCGATGCGCGGCATGGGTGGCGGCGGCAGAGGCCCCGGCGGCAAAGGCGGCGGCAAGGGTGGACCTGAAGGCAAAGGCGGACCGGGCGCACCTCCTGAAGGCGGCGCTCCACCACCACCAGCCGAGTAATTTTCACTCAGCCTGACTGATTCACAGCCGCAGATCGGATTTTCCGGTCT
>JBDSNC010000300.1:0-7481 GCA_039915545.1 Luteolibacter sp. | reverse complement strand
CTTCCTCGGTGAGCTTCAACACCACGGAGCGCCGGTCTTCCGTCGACGCCTCCCTGACAATCAGCCCCGCTGCCTCCAGCCGGTTGGCGAGCTCCACCGCGGAGTTGGGCCGGATCCTCAGGCGCTCCGCCAGCCGCCCGACGTTCGCCGCGCCCGCCGGACTGGCCCGAATGACGAGCAGCGCCTGATGCTGCTGCGGCGTCAGTCCTTCGCCTGCCGCGGCGATTTCGCTGAACTCCAGGAAGCGCCGCAGCGCATATCGAAAGTCCGCCAGGCGGACATAATCGGCATCGGAAAGTTTCTTCGTTCGTGAGGACATCCGCGCTTGATTTATATCGTAATACGACACAATCAAGCGCCGACATTTTTAAATTTCCCATGCACCGCCTGAAATCATTGCTCGGCATCGAGCCAGACACCGTCAGTTGGCGGGAAAAAATCGTGTCCATGGCGGGCGGCCTGATATCCATCCTGCTGCTGATCTTCGTCACCGAGCGCCTGCTGAAACTTTCCGGCGGAGCGGCGGTGATCGCCTCCATGGGAGCGAGCGCGGTGCTGCTTTTCGCCGTGCCGCACGGCCGGCTTTCGCAGCCGTGGCCGGTGCTGGCCGGGCATGTCTTCTCCGCGATCATCGGGGTGGTGTGCGCCCGCTTGTTTGAAGGCCCCGAGCTGGCCGCCGCCTTCGCGGTGTGCCTGTCGATCGGCGCGATGCATCATTTCAAGTGCGTCCACCCGCCCGGCGGCGCCACGGCTCTCACCGCAGTGCTCGGCGGCAGCGCCATCCATGAGCTCGGCTACCGCTTCATCCTCTATCCGGTGCTGCTGAACTGCCTGCTGATGATCGGCATCGCCGTGCTGTTCAACGTGTTCTTCGGCTGGCGGCGCTACCCGGCATTTCTCAACCATCAGGAACTTCCCGCCACCCGCCACACCCCGTCGCACGAGGAAATCGTCGGGGCCCTGCGCGATCTCGATACCTTCGTGGACGTGAACGAGGACGATCTCATCCGCCTCAGCCAAATCCTTGCCGCGCCCCCGGAGGAAAAACTCTCTCCCCGTCGCAAAGCGCCAGCCTCCCGATGAACTCCGCGCGTCGCGCCCACCCTTCTACCGGGCGATCATATTCCTCACGCCAGTGGAAGATCGCACCGCTGCCGCACCGCCTCCTTCGACGAAATTCCCCCAACGCGCCGGGTCATCTCCCGACAGATCACTTCGAGGCTTTCATTTCCATCACCTTGTCCCTGGCGATCCAGTGATCGTAATTCCCTTCATTCACCACCAGCCATTCCGGTTGCATGGTGATCAGGGTGCCGTTGATCTTATAGGCCGGCTGCGTGCTCAGCGGCCAGGAAATCAAGGTCACATCCACCAGCCGTCCGATCGGCGATGCCCCGGGATCGGGGCCGGGAGCCGCAGCCGCGGTCACCTTTTCCGTATTCATCAGGAACCCGACGCACAGGGCGCCCCCCACACTTGCAGCGTAGATCAGATTGGTTTTCATGGTTCTGGAAGATCACCCGCACCGCAGCCCTTGTCATCCTGAAAAAGTCCGCATCCCCGCGACCGGGGCCCGCTCAAAAGCGGATGGAGGCAGCGCTGTCACCGTCAGGCATCAGGCAGGCGCGAGGCGTCCGCAGTAATCGGAGATGATTCCGCAACCTCAAAGTTGATCCGCGACTTTGACGCACCTGCTGTTAGCAAAGCTGACGGATATATGCGAAAGCTTGTGTGTCCCTGCCCGGCTTCCCTTACGGTTCCGATGTCTTTCAAAAACAAAACTCACGTAGTGAAGAGAAGTCCTGAACGACCAAGAGTGGATATACCCTTCTAGCTGCCAGTGGCAGCGCATGAGTAAGCCCGCCTCGGTGCAGTCCTCAGTCAATCCCCATCCGTCGAGATCTAGTGCATCGATTGGTTAATTAGCATGCACTGGCGTGGTATGTGCTATCTATAGGTATGCCATTTGTTGCCGATCCCATTGAGTTAACGTCTGAGGAAATAGAAAAACTTGAAGAACTTCTGCGCCAGAAAACCTCGGTATCCCAAGGCGTCGCCAAGAGAGCGCGGATTGTTCTTCTCGCGGGAGAAGGTCTCACCAACGAGGAGATCATCAAGCGCACCGGCCTGCATCGCAACTCGTTGTCCAAGTGGAGAAAACGTTATCTCCAGGGTGGGCTTGAAGCAACCCATGACAAGCCTCGCCCGGGGCAACCGATCAAACACGAACCCTCGCGAATCCAGCAGGTTGTTACCGCGGTCTGCTGAGGGACAGACCGAGTGCGGCGGCTTGTTTTTCAAGGGCATTGCGACGGCGTGCCTCGCTCTGTGGCGTCAGCTTGAAAGCCTCTTTCTCGTCGTAAGGTTTCTGGCTCTTGATCATACCATGGACGATACGAGCCAGCTTGTGCGCGGCGGCGGTGGTTCCTTCCGCCTTGCCGAGCTTGCCCTTCATCCGGCGCAGGTATCCTCCCATTTGGGTTTGGGATTTCTGCAACCCGAACGCTCCGAGCCGGAACGCGCCCGCCAGACGGCTTTGCACCTTGGGCGTTTTGGCCTTGAGCACTTTGCCGCCGCTGATCCGGTTGTCCGGGCACAACCCCATCCACGAAGCGAACCGCTCCGGGGTCGGGAAGGCGGCCAGCAGCTGCTCCCGCGTGCCGGCCTCGCTGATGAGCGCGCAAAGCAGTCCTGCCGAAATGCCAGGCACCCCGCCCAGGTCCACTCCGTAGAACCGCCCGGCGGTCTCAAACACCGCGAACTGCGGGCTGTTCTTGCCGACGTGGCGGTGTCCTTTGGGGGCTTCCGGCAGGGGGCCGGACACCTCGCATTCCACCCGCGCGGCGAGTTCGCCTGGCTTTTCGTCGCATCCCGCGATGGCTTCCCGCAACGGGCGGTAACTTCGCTGGCTTTGTCCGAGCACAAAAAGGTATTCCTCGCGGTAGTCTCCGCGCAGGGCTTCGATGATTTCCTCCGCACCGCTGCGGCAACGTTTGTCACGCAGGGCGGCGAGCTTTTTCGCATCACGCTCGCCGGCAAGGATGGCATCGATGATCGCCTGGGCGCTGATGCCGTCGATGTCACTGAAAACATGGTGGAGTTTGAGGTTCATCTCAGTGAGTGATTTCTGCATGAGCTGGAGTTGCTTGGCCGCATCCCCAACCATCTCGGCGCGGTGCCGCATGAGGAAGCGCAACGACACGATGTCGGGCGCAGGGCGGAAGGATTTGCGCAGCAGTCCGGCAGCATGGAGTTGTTGCAGCCATAGGGCGTCGCACACGTGGGTCTTCTTGCCAGGAACGCCTTTGACGTGGCGGGCGTTGACCGGATAGACCTCGATGCCCGCTTCGGTCAGGACATCATAAAGTGTGATCCAGTAGTTGCCGGTGCTTTCCATGGCGGCGGTCTTGATATCACATTCTAACAACTCGTCGCGGAGCGCATGCACCCCGCTGGTGAAAGTAGCGTAGGTGCGCACCGGTTCCTCGCAGCGACCCGGAGGCACGGCCACGACAAATTCCTCGGCTCCTACATCAATACCGGCTGCGTCGGGGTGGGTTTGAGTGCTGATGGATTGCTGCGGGCTTACACCCTTCTTGCTGGAACGGCGGGAGGCGGCTTTGCCGCCGGATGGCTTTTTTTTCATGGCGTCAGTGTCATTGGGTAGGGCCTGACGCAGGGGCAACTGCCAGAAGAAAGGATGAGACGATCTCCCGAACGGGGTCACAGCGCGGCCAGCCGAGACCGGCCGCACTGTGCCACCAATGATCCACTCGAGGGAGCTGCGGCCATGCTAAAGAACGGGGTTGCGATCCGAGGTTCACGCCACCATTGGGTATCCGGCCTACGCCCTGCGGCAGGTAGGAAAAATCCCACAGCTCACGTTCGCGGGCAAGTCCAAGTTACTCTGCTTTCCACACTCCAGCGCAGCGCGGGTTCTGGTGCTAAAGACGTGAACTCCGGACAGCCTTTCGGTGGCACGTGTCTGAGAGAGGTCGGGCAACGGAAAATCCATCAATCTCCGACCCTGCGTCTCTGCCGGAGACAGGAACACCAAATCAGATATTGCCTTCCATCAGCAGACTTCCTAGTAACTGCTAGTCGTCCGAACACCCGCGTCCATGAAAACGAACACTCCTTTCTTCCGACTTCCGTCAATCGCAGCGATCCTGTCCCTGGCAGGGTTTCAGGCCGCTAACGCAACCGTAACGCTGACCATCGTGGAATTCACCACCACAAAATTCACGGTATCAGTCTCCGGCACCTTGGATATCAACGCGGACACTCCCAGCGGTCCATCGCCCTCCAATCCGGCATTCTTCACCTCCCCCTCCCTTTTCGCGATCATTCTCAACAACAGCGCCTCCACCCCTTTTTACACGGGCCTGCCGACACAGCTATCGAACACACTTTCGACTTACTTTCCCAATCCCACGAATGCCGGGATGTTTGACGCGAGCAGCGGGCGCTACGGGCTTACTTTTTCCTACGATCAAACATTCCCCCAATCTGCGGGGAGTGTCTTTGCCGGATCCGCGACTTTCACTGGAAATTTCAATCCCGCCGCCGCCAACCCGGGCGATTTCCAACTGTGGTCGGGTTACGATTATGCGGCTCCCACCCCCACATTCGCCGTGTTTCACGTGAACGCTGTCCCGGAACCATCGACCACTGCCGGACTCATCCTCGCGGTATCAGTTTGTTGCGCGATCCGCCGCCGGCCATGCCGCTGATTTCCCCTCGCGGATTTACGGCAATGCTGAGGTGAGGGTGAAGGGCCAATAACGGCCAGCGTTCGATGCACTACAAAGCTATCATCGGAAATCATTCGGACTCCCTATCCACGCCGAAGTGCCGGAGCAGGCTTTCGTTCAACCACGCGGGTTGCTCCAGCAGATTTCCATGAGCCATCCCCGGGTGCAGGACGAATTCCGCGCCCGGAACCGCGTCTGCCAGATCCCTGCCATAAGCCGGGAGGGCTATGACATCAAACTCGCCGCTGATCACGAGGGTCCGGATTGGGGCCAGCTCGCCCAGACGCGGGTCCAGGTGATGCCGGGCACAGGCCTTGAGTTGTTTCATCAAGATCGGCGGGCTGTCGGCCAGGTCGCGGCCGATGATCCCGGCGGTCTCGGCAGCCAGCTCCGGAAGATCCGCAGCGCGCAGCCGGGCGGTGGAGTAGAGGATTTCGAGAAACGCATTCCGCCGCATTTTCCGGGTGCCCAGCCGGGTGCGCAGGCTCATCCAGAAAACCGGCAGCGTGAGCCGGGCCGCATCCCGGCCACGGGAAAAGGAGCAGACACACGCGAGGCTCAGAACCCTGCCCGGAGAGTCGATCGCCAACTGTTGGGCGATGAGCCCGCCCATCGAGTGGCCGACGACATGGGCGGAATCCCAGCCCACCTCGTCCATCAAAGCGCGGGCGTCCTCCGCCATGGCGCTGATGGAAACGGGGCCGGTGCAAGGCTGGCTGCGACCGATGCCGCGATTGTCAAACACCAGCGTGCGACAAGTCCGGCTCAGGACTTCCACCTGCCGCCGCCACGCTCCGCCGGTAACCCCGATTCCCTGCACCAGCAGAACCCGTGGCCCGGAGGTTCCGGCGAGTTCGTAGTAGAGCGTGGTATCGGGACGATCGAGGATGGCCATGGAGAAAGTCGGGGCTGATGGGGATGACGCGGAAGAACATGGAGGGCGCGTTCGGTTTGACAAGCGTCCGCGTGACCGGCGTCTCCGCGCGGGACATCCATCTTTCTCAGAGAGCGTCTGAAAAAACGAGGAGCGTCGATATTTTATCCTAGATCCGGAAATGGGATTAGCCGCAAAAAAACGCAAGGAACACAAAAGCAAAGACTTGCGGAATCCTTGAGTAAGAATGTCACTCATCCTCCGGATGGAGACGCTCGTTTTCCTAAATCTTTATCATTGTGTTCCTTGCGTTCTTTTGCGGCAAATCATTTTCCTTTTTGGGTTTATCGGCTGTTTGAGCCCGACATTCTGTCAGGCGAGTTGGGGATGCGGCAGCGGACAGGATGTCCGCCGCAAATAGCGTTCAGAATGAACGCGCTCCTTCTGATTTTTCAGACCGCCTCTCAGGCACGCTCAGAACTGGAACTCGATCCACGAGCCGGCGAAATCGACATCCCGGCCGCCGGCACCGGTCACGGCGGGACCGGCGAAAAAGTGTGAGTAATAGACCGCCCACGAAGTGCATGGATTCACCTGCCACTCGATCCCCACGTTCGCCTGGCTGCCGACGTAATGGGAATCGCTTTGGCCGGCCTCGACCAGCGGGCGTCCGGGCGGCGAGTAGACCGCATCATCGGAGCGATGCTTCCAGAAGAAGTCCCAATCCGTGGTGAACGAGATTTCGTCGGTGATTTGAAACTCAAGCGTGGGATGCAGGTCGATGATGTTCGATGGAGCGATGAGCGAGGCTTCACTGAAATAGGGTTGTTTCGGGAAGAGGGCGTTGAAGGTGGATAGACGGCCGTCGTTGGAATCCGGGTCGCCGGATGCGATGTCCGCCTTGAGTCCGATACGCGGCTTCCACGGCAGTGAGGCAAAGGTGTAGCCGGTATCGGTGGCGAGGGTCCAGGCGAGGATGTCCGCGCTGCCGAACGTGCCGCACTGGATCACCGCCTCGTAGTTGTAATCCCATGACCCGGGATTGCCCCACAGCCGGGTGCCGAACGAGTGGCGTTTCTCAAGCGCGGTCCCCTGCTCGAACACGGCGTCATGACGATCCAGTCCGAGGTAATGGAAATCCGCATGTCCATCCGGCAGCCAGGCGACCGGCAGCACGCTGTAAAGCCCCCACAATGATTCGTCGGTATTGGTGGCGTCGTTCAGTCCGCCGTTTTCCAAGTCCACGGTGCGTGCGGCGAACGCATCCACTTTCAACCCGCCGGAGGTGTATGTCAGGCGCGCGCCATCGAAGCTGCGGCGGATGTTAGCCCCATCGCGCACGGAAACGAGACGCCCCGAACCGAACGTGATTTCCTGGCGACCCGTCCGCAACAGGAGTTTCGAATCCGGATCCAACGGCCAGCCGAAATCCACATACGCCTGTTGGATATCGAACTCATCCACGTCCGTGGGAGACACCGGCGCCTGCTTCCCCATTGCCACGTGGCTTCCCAACTGGGCGAAGACGCGGAAATAGTCCCCCGCGCTGAGATCGGCACTGAGCAGCACCCGCTGGAGCAGATAATCGTCCTGCCCGATGCCGCGGAGACCGAACGACGGTTCGTTATAAGATTCGTAGCGTTCGCGGAGATCACCACCTAACGAAAGATGGATGTTTTCCGATGCGCCGAGAGGAATGCCCTTGATCGATGGAAACGCCTCCTCCTCCGCCCGCGCCGTTGACAACGCGCAAGCGCAGACGAGCAGACGCTTTGCCAATCGATTCATAGCACCTCCAACAAACTAAGTGACACTGGAAAATGAATGAACTGGAGCGCGGAATTTATTCCGCC
>JBDSNC010000244.1:0-14006 GCA_039915545.1 Luteolibacter sp. | reverse complement strand
CCGGAGGCGCTCATCCATGGCGACCGCCTGTTCATCGCCTATTCCGCGAGCGCCTGTTGGACGGATCACTACTGCCTCGGCCTGCTCACCGCGAAACCGGGCGGTGAGCTGATGGATGCTGCGACGTGGAGCAAGTCGCCGGAGCCGGTTCTGACGGGAAATTCCGAGGCAAAGGCGTTCGCTCCGGGCCACAATTCTTTTTTCAAATCGCCGGATGGCACCGAGGACTGGATCCTCTATCATGCCAATCCCGGGGCGGGCCAGGGCTGCGGAAAATTCCGCTCTCCGCGTGCCCAGCCGTTTCACTGGCGTGACGACGGCAGCCCGGACTTCGGGACTCCCGTGGCGCTAGGGACGCCGCTCAAAGCTCCATCAGGAGAATAGCTCCACCCAATTTCCACCGATCAAACCCTGTCACCATTTTATGAAACCAAAGACTGCCTACGATAACCCGCCGACCGTGAAATCATGGTTGAATTCCGAGAGCTGCAGGAAAACAAACCCACGCGTGTTAGCTAACTCCGATTGGTCGAAAATCCTCTGCGTAGCCTCTGCCGCGCTGACGATCGCGGTTCCTCAATTGCAGGCCCAGTCGGATTCTTCCGCCGTGCTGCGTGCCCCCGCCGTACCGTTGGTGGCGCATGATCCGTATTTCAGCATCTGGTCGCCCGGCGACAAGGCGACGGATGTCGGCACCACGCACTGGACCGGAAAACCGCAACGGCTCAACAGCTCGGTGAGCATCGATGGAAAAAGTTTCCGCGTCCTCGGCGCGGATCCCGCTGCCACTCCCGCGCTGGCGCAAACCAGCGTGGAGGTCCTGCCCACCCGGACGATCTACGCGTTCGAAGGAGCAGGCGTGGCTCTCACGCTGACGTTCATGACGCCCGTGCTTCCCGCTGATATCGATTTACTTTCGCGTCCGCTGACTTATGTGACCTACGATTTCCGCGCCACTGACGGAGCGAAGCACGAGGTGACGTTTGATTTCGATGCCTCCGCCGAAATTACGGTGAACAATGGATCGCAGAAGGTCGTGGGCACACTGGAGGAGGTGAAGGCACAACCCGTGGACCTGGTCGCAGTGAAGGTCGGTTCCGCGTCCCAGATGGTTCTGGCGAAGAAGGGGGACGATATCCGCATCGACTGGGGATATCTCTATCTGGCCGCGCCGAAGGGGCAGGCGAAGAACGGTTATGTCCTGCGTGGCGGGGATTCAGCCGCACCGGCGGATGTGGCGGGTGAAACCGCGGTGGCATCGCTTGATTTCAGCCGCTTCGAGGTGACCGCAAAGCCGGTTTCCCGGATGTTGATGGTCGCCTACGACGACGAGTTTTCGATCCAGTATATGAAGAAGAACCTGCGCCCTTACTGGCGGCGCAATGGTTGGACGGCCTCGGATCTGTTGAAGGCCTCGGTCGGGGAATATTCATCGCTGCAGAAGCGCTGCGCTGCGTTTGACACAGAGCTGATGGCCGACCTGACGAAGGCGGGCGGCGAGAAATATGCGAAAATCGCGGCGCTGGCCTATCGCCACTGTTTCGCCGCCGGCAAGTTCGTGGCGGATGCGAACGGCCAGCCGATTTCCTTCTGCAAGGAAAACAACTCGAACGGTTGCATCGGCACATCCGACGTTTTCTATCCGATGTCTCCGCAGTTCCTGTTGTTCGGCCCGTCCGTCGCCAAGTCGTTCCTCGTTCCGTTCATGAATTACGCGATCAGCGACCGCTGGAAATTCCCATTCGCTCCCCACGACCTCGGCACCTATCCACTCGCCAACGGCCAGGTCTATGGCGGCGGCGAGCGGACCGAGAAGGACCAGATGCCCGTCGAGGAGAGCGGAAACGTCATGCTCCTGATGGGGGCGATCGCCGAGATGGAAGGCAACGCCGATTTCGCCGGGCTCTACTGGCCGCAGCTCGAAAAATGGGCCGAATACCTGAAGGAAAAAGGCTTCGATCCCGACAACCAGCTCTGCACCGACGATTTCGCCGGTCACCTCGCGCACAACGTCAACCTCAGCGCCAAGGCGATCTGCGCTCTCGGCTCGTTCGCCAAGCTCTGTGAGATGCGCGGTGACAAGGTGAAGTCCGCGGAGTATTTCAAGCTGGCGCGCGGGTTCGCCGCCCGCTGGATCAAGGAAGCGGATGATGGCGAGAAATTCCGCCTCGCGTTCGACCGCCCCGGCACCTGGAGCCAGAAATACAATCTCATGTGGGACCGCATTCTCGGGCTGAACTTGTTCCCCGCCGAGGTCGCACGCAAGGAGATGGATTTCTACAAGAAGACTCAGAATGACTACGGCCTGCCTTTGGACAACCGCGAGCCCTACACCAAGCTCGATTGGATTATTTGGACAGCGACCCTCACGGAAAACCGCGCTGACTTCGCCGCCCTGATCGATCCCGTGTTCCGCTATCTGAATGAAACGCCGGACCGCACGCCGATGGCGGACTGGTATCAAACCAAGAGTTCGAAGATCGTGGGCTTCAAGGCTCGCCCTGTGGTCGGCGGAGTTTTCGCCCAGATGCTCTACGACAAGGCGGTCTGGAAAAAGTGGGCTGCCCGTGACGTGACCAAAGCCGCGAAATGGGCTCCGATGCCCACCCCGCCAAAGATCACTTTCATCGTCCCCGCCGCAGACACCAAGCCGGCGCAGTGGCGCTATGCCACCAGCAAGCCCGCTTCGGATTGGGCGACTCCCGCCTTCAAGGATACGGATTGGGCGAGCGGCGTGTCCGGCTTCGGCACCACCGGCACTCCCGGTGCGGTGATCGGCACGGTTTGGAATTCCCATGACATCTGGCTGCGTCGCGAAATTGTCATGCCCCCCAAACCGTGGGGCGATCTCGAACTATGGACGAAGTATGACGAGGATGCCGAATTCTATATCAACGGAGTTCAGGCACTCACGACCAACGGCTTCACCGACGACTATCAGTCGTTCCCGGTTTCACCGGCCGGACTGGCTGCTCTGAAACCCGGTAAGAATGTGATCGCCGTTCACTGCCACCAAACGATCAACGGGCAGTATATCGATGTCGGTGTTGTGTCGGTGGTGTATTCAAACGCCAGCGCGTCGAGATGATCTGATAGAAAGTCCGTGTGACTGCCTTCGCTTGGGAACCCGGCATTTTCCGGGTTCCCAAGACTTCTTCAGCCTTCTCAAGGCGGTTCCCGACGCCGGGCGGGATTACCGCGCCGGTCTGGAAACGACTTCACCAATTGATTGCGAAAATCGACTTTTGTCCTGTCGGGTTTCAACCCGGGACGGCGCATTTAATAGTAGGTGGATCTCTCAAACATCCGTCCGCCCGGACCCGGATAAGTTTACCACCAGGCTCCTGAACATCGGCCGTCGATGGCCTGTCTGAAATATGAAAACAAACCCTCAAAAACCCTGGGACTCTGGATTCGCCCTTATCGTGACACTCAGTCTGATGATCCTGCTGACAGTCGTTGCTGTGGGGCTGTTGTCGCTTTCCAGCATCTCGATGAGATCCACCTCGCAGGGCTCGGCTCAGGCGGTGGCGCAGGCCAACGCCCGGCTGGCCCTGATGCTGGCCATCGGCGACCTTCAGAAATCAATGGGCCCCGACCAACGGATCTCGGCGAGCGCCAGCGTGTTCAATGCGACCGCGCCGCAACCCAACGTGGTGGGGGCTTGGACGAGCCTCGGCTGGAAGGGACCGACAGGGGCAGCTCCCTCGCCGGGTGACAAGTCGGCGAAGTTCCGCGGCTGGCTGGTTTCTTCCAGGGATCTGGCGGCGGTCGCCGACTTCGGTTTTGCTAACAAGGCACCCTCCGCCGATGCTATCTGGCTGGCCAATCCCGCGACCACCGGGACGATCACCACCAACAACCTCGGCCACCCGGATGCGAGCACCCCGACGATGAAGGCGGAGCGGGTTCCCGTGACGGCCGGCAAAGCGGTCGGTGGTCTGGCGTGGATGGTGTCGGACAACAGCACGAAGGTTTCTCTGAATCTGAAGAGCACCAATTCCGTGCAGTTGGCTGAAAACATCGCCAACCGCACTTCGCCCACATCGCCCCGACCCGATGTGGTCAACGACGTGTTTGACAAGATCACCGAGCCCGGCCGCATGATCAGCATGCAGACCGCGGTGCTTGCGGTGGGCTCCACTAACAAGAAAGAGGTGGTTGCCCGCTCCCAGTCGCTGACGGTGTCGTCTCTGGGCCTCCTGACCAATCCGGTGGCAGGTGGTCTGAAGACCGATCTTACGCCGCTTCTTGAATCGAGTTCGGCCGATCTGACGAGCGCTCTCGGAGCTGCCAATCCCTATTTTCCAGTCACCTCGTCCAGCTCGACGGGTGACGGCGCGCCCTCTTGGAATTTCCTGCGCAGCCACTATCAGCTCTACAAGCGGGTGAGCGGCCAGTCGGCGGGAGTCCCGCGGTTCAAGCTGGCGATGGACAACGACATTATCCCCACCTCGTCAGGGATCCAGTCCAAGCCTGCCAAGGAAGTGCTGCTGCCGGTCATCTCAAAGCTTCAGATCATGTTTTCACTGGTCTCCCACCATTCCCATATTTCAGATCGGATGCAGGCTCTGGCCACCCAGCCGACTGATCCGAAAGACCGGGACAATCTCAAACACGCGGTGCCCCACTTGGTTTATGATCCGGTCATCACGCTCTACAATCCCTATGACGTGGAACTGCAGCTCGACCAGTTGCGGATCCGGGTTTCCGATCCGCCGGTGGGATTCCAGTTCCAGAAGCATGATTTGACGGCGGGAACCAATCCTTGGTATCGGCCGGAGTTCGCCTCGGGGGAATTTCACGGCCTGGGACGGTTTCAAATCGCAAAAGAGCACGATCCGTCCGCCCGCAAGACTTTCACGTTCTATCTGAGAAACAAGACCGCCAGCGGCACACCCGGCGGGGCGATCATCCTTCTTCCTGGAGAAGTGAAGGTGTTTTCCGCCTGGGTTGAGAAATCGTGGACGTGGGGCCTTGAGGTCGGAGCAGGGGACGGCATGCACCCGCGCTCTTTCTTCGACTGGGACATCAACAACAACATGGGCAACATTGACAAGCGGACCTATGATGCAGGCACCAACCCTACCGGAACCGGAAGGTTGGGCGTCGAAGCCATTCCAGGGCTGGATTGGCGCGCCGGCCTCCAGACAGACCACATGAGCTATGCCAACGGCCGCGGGGCGGATTCCAAATATTCATGGGAAGCTGCTCCTCTCGGCGCCGGCTGGCTGTCGATGAAACTTGCCGACAGCGTCACGGTGAATGCCAAGCCCGTGCGCTGCCTGCCGCCGAGCGATACGACCTCGCCCGACTTCAAAGTGGATATTCTAGCCGGGAAGAATGACACGGCGGAAACGGACATTCTCCGCACCTATGAGTTTCGCCTGAAGGATGTGGCCACGGAAATGTCGACCACGTCGACTCCATCAAAGGTCATTACCCGGAAGTTCAGAAACTCCGACATTCTACAGGCCCCTGCGGACGATACCCCGGGCGGCAAGAGTCCGTTCGCCATTTTTACCATGTCCGCCAAGACCACCAAAGACCCGCGCGACGACAGCAAGGCGTGGGTTTTCAACAACATGGTCACCGAAGGTGGATTGCATGACAGCAGGAAGATTGGGAATGCCGCGCAGAGTTACGATCTCCGGCTTGAGGAGGTCCGGGATTTCACCAGCTTCCCCGGAGTCGAATACGACGACAAGAAGCAGCGCGGCTATTTCGGGGCGATCGCCAACGCGAGCCAGGGCGTCTCGGTGGTACCGATGTATCGTGTGCCGCTTACCCCGGCCGCTTCCCTTGGCGACTGGATCGCCTCTAACCTCGTCACGTCCAGCCAGTTCCCGCGGGCGAACAGTCCGTTAGGGAACTCGTTCGCCAATCCGCTGGTTCCCAGCGACAGGATCTCCGCCACCTCGCCGATGGGAACGGCCAACGCGCTGGATCATTCCTACCTGTTGAACGCTTCGCTGTGGGACAGTTTTTACTTTTCGACCGCGTGCAACTACAGCGGAGCGGCTTTCAGCACCACCCGTCAGAAGACCGACGTGTTGGAGAAATTCTTCAACGGGCAGAAGCCCATGCTGAACCAGCGGCTCGTTCCTTATCTAGCTGATAGCGGCGATGCCAAGGCCCTGTCCACCAAATACTCCGGTATGGCGGATCTTGCGTTCTCGAAGGGATTTGCGAAAAACGCGATGATCGATGGTGCCTTCAACATCAACTCCGACTCGGTCGACGCCTGGCGCGCGGTCCTCTCCTCGCTGCGGGATGCCAGCGTCAAGGGTTACACCAACCAGAATATCCCGGTGAACGACAAGACCGCATTTGTGAGGAACGGCCTGCCAGTCGCAGGCTCGGCGGACGATGCCAGCCCGGCGAACTCGGTCAACGCCCTGGGACAGATCCGCTGGGCCGGCTTCCGTGCGCTCAGCGATGATCAGATCGAAAATCTCGCCACGCTGATCGTTGCTGAAATACGCGCCCGGGGTAATCTCGACAGCGCTCCCAGCCTCTGCCTGGCGGATTTTGTGAACCGCCGCATCGGAAGCAGCACCAGTCTCCATGCGCTCAAGGGCATCCTGCAGACCGCCATCGACAAATCGAAGATCAACGACAACCCCGGATTCCACGGCAAGGATTCCAACACCATCAATGCCGGCAGCCTAGCGGCCGATCGCATCGTCGGACTGCTCAACAAGGAGGCCCTCAACGGTTTCACTGCGGACGGTGCGGCCCCCATGCTCACGCAGGGCGACCTGCTCACCGGTCTAGCTCCGATCATCACCGCGCGCGGCGATACCTTCACCATCCGCAGCTATGGCGAATGCCGGACTACCAACGGCACCAGCGTGGTCGCCCGCGCCTGGTGCGAAGCGACCGTCCAGCGCGTCCCCGCGTTTGTCGACGGTGCTAATGCGCCGGAGGCGGTTTCCACCACCCTGTCGCCGGTGAATGTCTCCTTCGGCCGCCGATTCGTGGTCACCTCGTTCCGCTGGCTCAATGCGTCGGAAATCTGAACTAACGGAATTATTTTTCAAACCCAGGATCAAATCCATGCGTCTTCTCCTCTTTCTTCTTTTCACCACCTCCGTATTCGCCCAACAGTCCGCTCCGCCCGGGCGCGAGGTAAGGCTGCGGATGATCGCCTTCGACAGCGCCACCATCCCCGCGGAATCCTATCTGGTGGATCCCGCCGCGCCCCAGCCGGCCGCGGGTGTCGACGCGCCGGTCAAGGGCTACCTGAATCACGAGGATCTCGCTGTCCGACTTTACGGGAACGATGTGGTCTTCACCAAATCGAAAAAGATCGAGGACCAGAAGAAGCCCGAGATGCAGCTCGCCAAATTGTCCCTGCCCAAGACCGGGAACCGTTTCCTGCTCATCTTCCTGCCCGCGGCGAACCAGACATTCCGCATCCTCGCGCTGGATGACTCTATCAAGGAGTTTCCATTGGGAGCCTACCGGGTGATCAGCCTGAGCAGTTTACCCGTGAAGCTCACGCTCGAGGAAAAGGCTTACGAGTTCAAACCCGGCCAGAGTTCCGTCATCACCGATGCCCCCGTCCAGGAAAACCACCACAGCGCCATGTATGCCTATTCGCAGGTCGACGGGAAATGGCAGCGCATCGGCTCCAGCCTGTGGCCGGAACTCGGCAAGAAGCGGTCCGTGCAGATCTTTTTCGACAATCCCCAGTCCATGCAGACCGAATTGCGGGGATTCCGGGATATTTCTCCGCCAGTTCCCGGTGCCGAGCCCACGACCGCAACCACCACCCAAGCCCCATGAAAACCCCATGAAAACCCCATTATTGCTGGCGATCGGCGCAGCGCTTCTGTCCTGCATGATCGCACCGTCCCTGGCGCAACAGGAGCTCAAGGTTAGAGCCATTTCATTTCAGCCGGGCTTTCCGGTGGAACTCCACGCCCATCTGCCTGATGGATCCGCCACCGCCGGGTTGGTAGAGATCAAAACTTTCCTCAACGACGAGACCAACCTTCTCAAATACAAAGGCGGCCCGCTGGTTTTCACCGCCCGCTCAAATCCTGTTAGCGCCACCGACGTCAACCAGGTCATCGGCCGGGTTGAAATCCCCGAGGGCGTCAAATCCTGCATCCTTCTCTTCCTGCCCGAAAAGGCCGAACCAGGGAATCTCCACAGCCGGGTGATGGCCATCGACGACAGCCAGCCGGCGTTTCCCGCCGGCTCGTTCAAGATCGCCAACTTCGCCAGCGTTCAGGTGAAGATCGAGTTAGAGAAGGAAACCTTCGAATTCGCATCGGGCGAAATCAGGGTCATCGCCAAGCCGCCCTTCGGAGAAAACAAGGCTGCCAGCATGGAGGCCTATCTGAAGCATGAGGACAAGTGGCAGCTCGTTTCATCCGGTTCGTGGCCCAATCCCGGCACCCGGCGCGTGCTGCAGATCGTCATCGAAAACCCGGAGACCCACCAATTGGAGCTCAAAGGCGTCCGCGATGTCGTCGTGCCCTGAAAGCATTGAACTCATGCCGGATCGGTGAATGAAATGTTCCGCCGATCCGCCACCATCGCGAAAAGCCTTGCTATCCCGTCGCAGCCGTCTATGGAGTGCGGCGCACCGTGCTTATGCCGGTGAGGGGTCGACGAAACGGCTCCGTCCTTTTCCGGTCTTCATCGATGAGAGATTGTTTGAGGCTTAACCAAACCGCTCATCGACGCCGTCTGCCGCCCTTTCCGGGATGAGGCAGGCAAAATTAGACACATGACCCCGACCTCATTCGAGGCGTTGCCACTGGCTGCGCCCCTTCAACGCGTTTTGCGCGAACTCAACTATTCCACCCCTTCGCCCGTTCAGGCGCAGGCCATTCCACTCCTGCTTGAAGGCCGCGACCTGCTCGGTTGCGCCCAGACCGGCACCGGAAAAACCGCCAGTTTCGCATTGCCGATCCTTCATGCGATCCACGAGCGGCCCCAACAAATCAAGCCACGCCAGTGCCGCACTCTCGTGCTGGCACCGACCCGCGAACTTGCCGGCCAGGTCGGTAAAAGCTTCACCACTTACGGGGCCCACGTGCGCTTCCGGCAGACGCTGATCTACGGCGGCGTCGGCCAGAATCCCCAGGTTTCCGCAATGCGCGGCGGCGTGGACGTGCTGGTGGCGACTCCCGGACGTTTGCTCGACCTCATCGAACAACGCGCTGTGGATCTCTCCGGCGTTGAGTTTTTCGTGCTCGATGAAGTGGACCGCATGCTCGACATGGGATTCGCCCGCGATGTGAAAAAGATCGTGGCGCTGCTTCCTTCCAACCGCCAGTCGCTCTTCTTCTCGGCCACCCTTGCGCCGAGCATCGTCGAGCTTGCACAGACCATCCTGCGCAACCCGGCCCGCGTCAGCATCGACCCCGGCACGACGACTGCCGAGCGCATCGAGCATCAGGTCTGTTTCGTGGACCGTGAAAACAAGCGCCCGCTTCTTGAGCAACTCTTGCGTTCCCAGGCCTCAGCGACCAGCGGCAAGCTCACCATCGTTTTCAGCCGCACCAAGCACGGCGCTAACAAACTGGCGAAAAGCCTCTGCGAAGCGGGCTTCCCGGCAGATGCCATCCATGGCAACAAGTCGCAGGCACAACGCGAGAAGGCTCTCGAAAAATTCAAAAAGGGCCTCACGCCCGTGCTCGTCGCCACCGACGTCGCCGCTCGCGGAGTCGATGTGAAGGACGTCGGCCTCGTCGTCAATTTCGACCTGCCTAACGAACCGGAAGCCTACGTGCACCGCATCGGCCGGACCGGTCGTGCCGGAGCCGAAGGCCGCGCCGTTTCGTTCTGCGCGGAAGACGAGCGCGAGTTCCTGCGGGAGATTGAAAAAGTCATCAAAATGGCCGTCCCACGCTGGGATGACCACGCTTGGCACGACGAAAGTCTCGCCGACCGCCATCTCCGCATGCGGACCGGCGGCGGCATGGTCCAAGGCGGCGGAAACCGCGGTCGCCAAGGCGGCGGTGGCGGCGGCCGTCAGGGCGGTGGTGGTGGTGGCGGAAGCCGTTACAGCGGTGGTGGTGGCGAAGGCCGCGATTACAGCAACGCCTCGCGCGGCAACAACCGCCGTCGTCCAGCCTCCCGCTAACCGATAGCATTCAGATCAGGCGTGGAAATTTTCCGGAAGGGAGGTTTCCACGCCTTTTTCGTTTTCTTCCAAAAGCAAATGGACAGCCTGTAGTGGCGCTCTGCGAGCGTCGGTGCCTATGAAACGCCCCGCGGTCCGAGCGCGTGGGTCACGAGAACGTTTTTCAGTTAGCGACGGTGGCGGGCACGCCGCTACATATCAATTTCCTCCGATTTCCCGCAACGCCGCGGCCACCGCGTCCGGGTTCTTTTCCTGAATGTCGTTGTGATGGCCGCCGGGGATTTCCTCCAGTCTGACAATGCTTTTCTGTTGGGCGGCGAGGGTCCGGCTCATCGTCACCGGGATCACTTCGTCGGTGGTGCCGTGCAGGATGATCACCTGGCCCGGTCCGCGTGCTGCCAGCTCTTCCAAGCGTGCGGAGTTGTCGAAACGATGCCACACCAGAAATCCCAGCGGGAGGCCGATCACCTGACGTGTCATGTCCATCGTGCTGGTGAACGGCGCAATCAGCACGCCGCGCTGGATCTTGAATTCCGACGCGCCGATCAAACACGCCGCGCCGCCCAGGCTGTGACCGAGAAAACGCAGTCGTTTCGGATCCGGATGCTCCGGCCAGCCGAGTTCGCGGCATGCCAGTGGCACCACTTTGTCCATCGAATCACGGATGCGCCCCGGTGTTGGTGCTCCCTGGCAATCGCCGTATCCTGGGAAATCCACCAGCAACCACGCGTCCTCGCGCGGCGCGTTTGTTTCCAACCATTCGGACCAATCGAGCGCGATGGTTCCGTTGCCGCCACAGACGATCCACAGGTTCCGCGGCGATTTCAGATTTCCCTGGAAAAACGCGCGCTGCCTGCCCTGCGTAGTTTGGAAATCCAGTAACTTTCCGCTCGTCCGCTTCTGCCATTCCGCTGTCGTTCCGGCCGCGTAGGGGCGGGGGAAATAGATCAGCTTCGACTGGCAGCCTGCGAGCAGGAGCAGGGGAATGCACAAGACGATGAGCAGAGTCCGGATCACCCGGAAGAGTATGGATTTCGCGGGAGTTTTCATGAGTCTAACGTTTGCTGCCCGCCGCCACCCACGCCTTCGGATCGTCCGGCCACGGGTGTCTCGGGTATCTTCCTGCGACTTCCTTTTTCATCTGCGCGTAGCCGCCTGCCCAGAAGCCTTTCAGGTCCTTGGTCATCTGCCAGGGCTTCTGACCCGGCGTGAGGATGTGGACGAGAAGGGGAACCCGGCCGCCGGCGATCATCGGCGTTTCCCAAATTCCGAAAAGGTGCGAGACGCGCACGGAAATGAACGGGTCTTTTCCCAATTCGTAGGTGACCTTGGCGGATTGGCCGTTAGGAAGGTCGACCCGCTCCGGGCAGTAGGAATCCAGCGCCGCCCGCTGTCCCTCACTCAGCCATTCGCGGAGCACGCGCCAGACGTTCGCTTCCTTGATCTCCTTGTAGCTCACCGCGCCATGGCAGATCTGTGCGATGGCATCCGTGCGGTCCTCGTCGCTCCAGCCGGGCATGCCGAGCTCCGGCATCCACTTGCCTAACATGGAAAGCCGCGCGGTCCATTGCTCGACGGAGTGATCCCAGTTTTTCAAATCGAGTTCGCCTGATAGGACGCGGGCAGCGAGCAGCTCCGCAGCTTTGTCCAGATTGACGCCGTGGTCACTTTCCTTACCTTTCAGCACTAGATCGCGGAAGCGGGTTTCCTTGCGGGAAACCACGCGGCGTCTCGTTTCGTCCCACGCCGCGCCGTCGGTCATCGTCAGGTCTTCGGGGAAAAGCCCGGCCAGCCACTCCGGATCAATGGCAGTCGCGCGGCGGAGGTGCACGATGATTTCCCGCGCCTCCACCTCGGTGATTTCCGCCGCAACGAAGGCGGGGGCGTTTCTCACGCAGGACTCTTCGTCCAGCTTGCCCTTGCGGTTGCCCACCAGCTTGCAGGCGAGCGTGCCCTGGCTGAAGCGAATGGCTAACTGATCGCTGAAGGACGCGAGCATCGCCTTGCCGATCGCCTCGCGCTTCCCCTTGAAATCCACCGGCTGCCATTCCCAACCGAAGCGTTTCGCTAGTGACATGAGCCTGTCGAATCCCTGCGCCGTCTCCCGCGCGCCGCGCGCCATGATGCCGAGCTGGTCGCAGCGCCGCGGATCGAATCCCATTGCTTCCGCCGATTCAAACGCACGCCATTCTCCGGCGAAATCCGTGTCATCGTCCGGGAAAATGAAATCCTTGCGCCCCACGCCACCGCGCTTGTTGGTGAAAATCCCTTCGCCCTGCACGGTCGCGGCGATGAACGCGGTTTCCGCCACACAGCCTTGCTCGTAGCCTGCTAACATGAGCCGTGAAAAACGCGGCTCCAGCGGCAGCGAGGCCATCTTCGAGCCTTCCTCCGTGAGCTGGCCGGAAAAATCCAGCGCTCCGAGATCATGCAGCAGCCGCTCGGCTCGGGAGAGCGATTCCTCCGTCGGAGCGCTGAACCATCGGAAGTTCCGGATCTCGGAAACTCCCGCCGCTTTCAATAACAGCACAGCTTCCGCCAGATCCACGCGATGCACTTCAGGCGCTTCAAACTCCGCCCGCCGCCCGTGGTCCGCCTCGCTCCACAAGCGGAACGCCCGACCCGGAGCCGTCCGTCCGGCGCGGCCCGTGCGTTGCTCGGCCGCGGCACGGGAAATTTTCTTGATGAGCAGCGTGTTGATCCCGCGCCGTGGCTCGAACGACGCGGTACGCGCCAGCCCGCTGTCGATCACCGTGCGCACGCCGTGGATCGTTAGGGAGGTTTCCGCCACGTTCGTTGCCACAATGATTTTCGGCCTCGGTCCCGGAGCGATCGCCGCCTCCTGCGCGGCGGGCGGCAACGCGGAATACAGCGGGAAAACGTCCCATCCCTTCGCCACCGATCCGTTTTCCAACAGCTCGATGGTTTTCCTGATCTCGTGCGTGCCTTGCAGGAACATCAGGATGTTGCCTGCGTCCGGCATCGCCATCGCGTCGCGGCAGACGTTCACCATTTTCTCCCAGATCGGCGTCTCGCGCGGTGGTCCGCCACGGCGATCGTTCACCGGCGGGCGGTCCGCCCGATAGAGCACCTGCACCGGATGCGTGCGACCGCCTGCTTCCAGTGAAACCGCGGGGGTGAGATAATCCGCCAGCCCCGCCGTTTCCAGCGTGGCAGACATCACGACGACCCGTAGGTCCGGCCGCGGGCCTTCCTGTAAATCCAGGCAACGCGCCAGAGCAATGTCCACCGCCAGCCGGCGTTCGTGGAACTCGTCGAAAACCACCGCGCCCACGCCATGGAGTTCCGGGTCGTCCTGGATCCAGCGTTGGAAAACGCCATCCGTCAGGTAAATGATGCGGCTGTCCGCGCGATATTTCGTATCGAAGCGCACCGCATAGCCCACCTCGTTGCCGAGCGTGGCCTTGCGTTGTTTCGCCACCCAACCGGCCAGCAACCGCGCCGCCATCCGCCGTGGTTCGATCACCAGTATTTTCCCGGTAATCCCCGCATCGAGCAGCATCCCCGGCACCGATGTCGATTTCCCGGAGCCCGTCGGCGCTTTCAAAAGCACGCGGTCACGCAGCCCTCCCGCCACGGCATCCCGCAGCGCTCCTTCAATTTCAAAAACCGGCAAAGTCACGGGGAAAGATTTGGAGGGAAATGCGCTGGGCGCAAAGCGCAAAGCGCCCCGGAGTGCGCGATGCTCTGCTCGCGCCGATGGCAGTTCCGGCTCTGCCGGATGTGGTGCGGAGCTCTTCGGCGGCAGGACGGGCAATGGGGAAGAAGAAGAGCTCCGCGCCACATGGAGCAGAGCTTCCATCCCCCGCTGGCGGCAGTAGAACGTGCCGCACTCCGGAGTGCGCGATGCTCTGCTCGCGCCGATGGCAGTTCCGGCTCT
>JBDSNC010000042.1:0-25684 GCA_039915545.1 Luteolibacter sp. | reverse complement strand
CCGTGACTAACGAAACGGACAAGGAAACCGGCAAAAAGGGCATGGTCGTCACCGAGCACAAGGAAGACCTCCACCCGCAGGTCGTCATCATCGACGAGAAGACCAAGGAAATCAAAGCGAGCTACTCCATCCCCGTCGGCGCCCACCTTTCCGTCAAGGAAGGCCAGGTCGTCACCGCCGGAACGCAGATCGCCAAGACCCCGCGTAAAGTGGCCCGCACCAAGGACATCACCGGTGGTCTTCCTCGGGTGGCCGAGCTTTTCGAAGCCCGCAAGCCCAAGGATTCCTGCGTCATCGCCAAGATCGAGGGCGCTGTCTCCTTCGGCGGCAACGTCCGCGGCAAGAAGAAGGTCATCGTCACCCACGCCGAAACCGGCGAGCAAGTCGACCACCTTGTCCCGATGGGCAAGCACGTCGTGGTTACCGAAGGCGACGTCGTCAAACGCGGCGATCAAATCACCGAAGGCCCCGTGTCGCCGGAAGATTTGCTCGAAGCTTGCGGAGCCCAGGAGCTGCAAGAGCACTTGGTCAACGAGGTCCAATCCGTTTACCGCGTCCAAGGCGTGGAAATCAACGACAAGCACATCGAGGTCATCGTTCGTCAGATGCTCCGCAAGGTGAAGATCACCGACCCGGGCGATGCCGACCAATACCTCTGGGGTGACCAGGTCGACCGCTCGAACTTCAAGCGCATCAACGCGGAAATCCTCGCCAACGGCGGCAAGCCTGCAGAAGGCGAGCCTGTCCTCCTCGGCATCACCAAGGCCTCGCTGGAAACCGACTCGTTCATCTCCGCCGCATCGTTCCAGGACACTACCCGTGTCCTCACCGAAGCCGCGACCCTCGGACGCGTCGACTACCTCAGCGGTTTCAAGGAAAACGTCATCATGGGTCACCTGATCCCCGCCGGCACCGGATTCTATCACCACCGTGAGGCGGAGTTCGAATTCACCGTCGAGGAGCCGGAACCGATCGTCGTGCCGAAGGAAACCTTCGAAGACGACGAGGACGCGGCCACCGCGTAATCCGAAATCATCCAACCAAAGCCCCGGCCCGCAAATCAGCGAGCCGGGGCTTTTTGCGTCAGGGATCTGTTGAAAATCGCGTTATGGGAGGATCCACACCTTCGAAAAATAGAACGGTGTGCGCTGGATACGGGCCGGTTCACCTTGGGTGTGTCCCAACGTGCCTTGGATGCACACCGATTTACCTCGGGCGGGTACTCTGCCTTGGATGGGTACCGTTCTACCTTGGATGCGCACCGGTCTACCTTGGACGCGTTCCGGTCTAGATTGGATGCGTACCGGGCTAGCTTGGACGCTTACCGGCCTGCCTTGGACGTGTACCGGAGCATCCCCATGCCCGAGGAATGCTTTTCAAATACGGAACCTCAGCGAGCGACCAGCTTCGCGGCAGCGCGGCGTTGGAGAAGTTGGTCGGCCATGACACCCAGGAGGACGACGGTGCCCATGACGGCGAAGTTGAGCGAACTCGGGATGCCCAGCAGGTTCACGAGGTTCTGCAGGACCTGCAGTAGCGCGGTGCCGATGATGATTCCGATGATCGAACCCTCACCACCGCGAAGGCTGCAACCACCGAGCACGGCGGCGGCGATGGCATAAAGTTCGTAGGAGTTTCCGTAGTTCGATGGGGAAACGGAGTTCGTGTAAAACGCAAGCATGATGCCGGAAACTCCGGTGAGCAGGCCGGCGAGCACGTAGCTGCCGGTGATCACCATCCGCGTGTTGATACCGGAGAAACGCGCGGCTTCCTCGTTGCGGCCGACGGCCAGCAGATAGCGGCCGTAGATCGAGCGGTGCAGCAGGATCCACATGATCAGGCCGATCACAATCAGCATGACGAAAGGCATCGGCACTCCCAGAAGTTTTCCGCTCGCGATGCTGCGCAGCGTTTCGAAACCCTTGCCGCTGCCGAAACCAAGCGTGCTGTCATTGGCGATGAAGCGTGCCGCACCCCGATAGATCATCAGTCCGCAAAGGGTGACGATGAAGGGCTGCATTTTCATCCGCGTGATCAATGCTCCGTGAACCCAGCCGAGAGCCATTGGAAGAGCGATCACCAACAGGGCGGCAAGTGGCCAGGACAATCCCCATTCGGTCAGAGCCATCGGCAACAGGACACCGCAGAGCGCGAACATCGAGCCGACGGAGAGATCGATGCCGCCGGTGATGATCACCAGGCCGAGGCCGATGCTGAACACTCCGAACAGTCCGATCAGGTTGGCCATGTTCGTCAGGTTCGTTTGGGAGAGGAACCGTGGATTGATGGATGCGGTGACGATACAGAGGACGATGAGGAGGGAGAAAATCCCGAGTTCTTTTTTCATGGAATGAGCGGATTGGAAATTAGGAGGCGAATGCGGGTTTTGCAACCGGCAGCGAGCGGCCGACGGCGAGTTGCATCACGTTCTTCTCATTGCAGTCCTCGCGGTCGAGAACGCCGGTGATGTGGCCTTCGTGCATGACCGCCACGCGGTCGCTGACGTGGAGGACTTCCTCCATGTCGCTGCTGATCATGAGGATCACCGCACCGTCCGCGGCGAGGTTGCGCATGAGTTTGTAAATTTCGGCCTTGGCTCCGACGTCGATGCCACGGGTGGGCTCGTCCATGATCAGGACTTTCGGCCCCATCGCCAGCCACTTGCCGATGACGACTTTCTGCTGGTTGCCGCCGCTGAGGTTTCTAACCAGAGTTTCCGCATTCGGGGTTTTGGTCCGCAGGGAGGCGATCTGTTCGTTGGCGACCTTCGTCTCGCGGCTTTTTTGAATGAGGCCTAACGTCGAGTAGCTGCTGAGCGAGGGCAGGGTGGTGTTCTCGCGCACGGACATGGCGGTGACGAGTCCTTCCTCGCGGCGGTTTTCGGGGACGAGGAAAATGCCGTGGCCGATCGCATCGCTTGCCTTGCGGATGACCAACGATTCACTGCCGAGACTGACTTCCGCGCAGCCGTTAGGATCGAGGCCGCACATGGCTTTGACGATTTCAGAACGTCCCGCGCCGACGAGCCCGGCAAAGCCGAGGATTTCACCGCGTGCGGCGTCGAAGGAAACCTGTTGTTTGGGAAAGCGGCTGGACTTCGCGTTGCGGACCTTGAGGAACCCCCTGGTCACCACCGCGCCGGAGGGCGTGTAGGTGCTCTTGATCTCGCGACCGACCATCTTGCTGACAATATTGTCATGGTTGATCTCGGCCCGGCTCAGGCCACCGGCGTTTTTTACATCGCGCAGGACCTCGACACGGTCGGAGCAACGGTCCACTTCTCCCAAGCGGTGGGAAATGTAAATGATGCTGACACCTTGTTTGCGTAGCTCGGCGATGAGCTCCAGCAGCTTGTCCGTCTCCGTGAGCGTGAGACTGGAGGTGGGCTCATCCATGATCAGGATGCGCGCGTTCAGCGAGAGCGCCTTGGCGATTTCCACCATCTGCTGCTGGGCGATGGGGAGTTCTCCGAGGCGCTTGTGGGTTGGCAGGTCCAAGCCGACCCGTTTGAGCAGCGGCACCGTGTCCGCATGGATCTTCTTGCTGTTGATCAGCTTGAAAGGCGGAATCAGCGGCTCGCGTCCGAGGAAGACGTTCGCCGCGATGTCCAGGTTTTCGAGGATGTTGAGTTCCTGATGGATGAAGCCGATACCGAGCGCCATCGAGTCGTTGACATTGTCGATCCTGACCGGCTTGCCATCGACAAGCAGCTCGCCCTCTTCCGGCTGATAAACACCGCCGAGGATCTTCATGAGCGTGGATTTTCCCGCGCCGTTCTCACCGCAGAGGGAGAGGACTTCGCCTTCGCCCACCGTGAGGCAAACATTGTCCAAGGCCACCACCCCCGGGAATCGTTTGCAGATTCCCCGCATTTCAAGAAGTGGTGGTTTGCTCATGATTGTAGCGGTTGGCATTTGAGGATTACTTGCCGAGAATCTTTTTCAGATTGGCTTTGAAATCAGCGATATCAGCTTTCTTCAGGCTGCGTGTCGGAATGATTTGTTTACCGCCGGCTAGGGCTTCCTTGTCACCTGCGAGGTGCTTGGCCATTTTGGTGATCGCCTGTTTGCCGAATTCGAAGGGCTGTTGGACGACGGTGCCGAAGATGTCGCCGGATGCCACGCCTTCGAGGGTTTCGTCGTTTTCGTCGAAGCAGACGATCTTGACCTTGCCTTGTTTGCCGGCGCTGCGGACGGCGTTGAGGATGGCGGGGCCGTTGTAGTTGTAGAGGCCGACGAGGCAGGCGACGTCCGGATATTTCACGAGGGTGTCCTCGGCGTTTTTCTGGGCGCGCACGGTGTCGGTGTCGTCGGTGCGGACGTCGATGATTTCGACCTTCGAACCTTCGAGTTCCTTCTTGATGCCGCCGAAGCGTTGCTTGGCGTTTTCCGCATCGGTCGCGCCGACGAAGACCATGATCTTGCCGCCGTCAGGAAGGGCTTCCTTGATCAGTTTTCCGGCTTCCGTGCCTGCGGCGAAATTGTCGGTGCCGATGTAGGCGACGCGCTTGCTATCAGGAGCATCGCTGTCGTGGCAGATGAGCAGGGTTTGCTCGGCGATTTTATTGAGGAAAGCGGTTTGGTTCGCAGGATCGATCGGGCTGACAGCGATGCCGTCCACGCCCTTGGCGAGAAGGTCGTCGAGGATCTGCTGTTGCTCGGCGGCACCGCCGGTGGACGGGATGCGGAAGTCGACTTCGACATTGCCGAGTTCTTTTTCAGCCGCTTCGCAACCGGAGCGGGCGATGGTCCAGAAGGTCGCGGCGTTGTTGCTGACGAATGCGAGCTTGAGTTTTTTGCCACCGGCGGTGGATGAACCGGGTTTGCAGCCCATGATGGAAAGGGCGAGCAAGGCAGCCGCGGAGACGCGGAAGAGGTGTGTCAGTTTCATGATGTTAGGTTTTGTGGGATGGTGGATCAGGACTGGCCGTAGTATGCGGAAGGACCGTGTTTACGGAAGAAGTGTTTTTGGAGCAGATGGGGGGGAGCGGGCGCTGCGGAAGGATTTAGTGATAGGGTCTTGAGCGCCATGTCGGCGACGATTTCGAGGGCCAGAGCGGTTTCCACTGCCTTCGCCGCGCTTGGTCCCCAGGCGAACGGGCCGTGGTTTCGGACGAGGACGGCGGGAACGTGGATGGGATCGATACCGGCGAAGCGCTCGACGATGACCTTGCCGGTTTCCCATTCGTATTCACCAGCTACTTCCTCTGGAGTCATCGTGCGGGTGACGGGACCGGGGCCGTGGAAATAATCACAATGCGTGGTGCCGAGGCAGGGAAGATCCATACCGGCCTGGGCGAAGGCGACGGCACTGCGCGAGTGCGTGTGAACCACCGAGCGGATGCCGGGGAAGTTCAGAAACAGACAGCGGTGCGTCGGCGTGTCGGACGACGGGCGGAAGCTTCCCTCGATGATGTTTCCATCAAAATCGAGGATGACCATGTGCGATGCTTCGAGTTTGTCGTAGTCGACGCCGCTTGGTTTGATGGCGAAGACACGGCGCTCGGGATCGGCCACGGAAACATTGCCGAAAGTGAGATCGACGAGGCCGGTTTTCGGCAGCGCGAGATTTGCCGCGAGGCACTCTTCTCTGATGGATTGGTAGCTCATCCTTGGATGCCTTGGGCGAGGTGGAAGTAGAGATCCTGTTGGCGGAGCTCGTTCTTATAAGAGCGCAAGCGGGTGTCCTCGTCGATCACACTCAGTTCGATCTTCGCGATTTCCGAGAGATCCTCGAGGTGCTCGCTGGTGAGTGCGTAGGAAAGCACCGTGTGGTGCGCACCACCGGCGTAGATCCAGGCGGCGGTGGCGGTCTTGAGATCGGGGAGGGGTTTCCACAAGACGCGGGCGACCGGGAGATTCGGCAGTTCGTTCTGCGGGGCCACGCACTCGACTTCGTTGACGAGGAAACGGTGGCGGCTGCCGAGATCGATGATGGAACCGTTAACTGCCTTGCCAGCGACGCAATCGAAGACCATGCGGCAGGGATCCTCCTTGCCGCCGATGCCGAGCGGATGGATTTCGATTTTCGGAACTTCCGAGGCGATGGACGGACAAATTTCCAACATGTGCGCGCCGAGGATGAGCGGGTTGGCTGGATCGAGATGATAGGTGTAATCCTCCATGAACGAGGTCCCGCCTTCGAGGCCGTGGGCCATGACCTTCATCACGCGGGTGAGCGCGGCGGTTTTCCAATCGCCTTCGCCGGCGAATCCGTAACCGTCTTCCATCAGGCGCTGCACGGCGAGGCCGGGCAGTTGTTTCATGCCGTGAAGATCTTCGAAAGTGGTGGTGAAAGCGGTGAAGCCGCCTTCTTCCAACAGGGCGCGCAGGCCGATCTCGATCGCGGCGGAATCACGCAGCGATTGATGGCGTGCGGCACCTTTTTTTAACTCGGGAGCGACGCGGTATTTTTCTTCGTAAATCGCGCAGAGTGAATCGATCTGCGTGTCGGTGGCGGCGTTGATTTTTGCAACGAGATCGCCGATGCCGTAGGTGTTCACTTCCCAACCGAAACGGATCTGGGCGGAAACCTTGTCGCCTTCGGTCACAGAAACGTAGCGCATGTTGTCGCCGATACGGGCGAGCTTGAGCGTGCGCGAGGCGAACCAGCCACGAGCGGCGCGGGCCCATGCGGCGAGGCGCTCGTGGACTTCCTTGTCTTCCCAGTGACCGATGACGGCCTTGCGCGGCAGGCGAAGGCGCGCGCCGATATGACCGAACTCGCGACCGCCGTGAGCGGTCTGGTTCAGGTTCATGAAATCCATGTCGATCGTTTCCCACGGGATGTCGCGGTTGAACTGGGTGTGAAGATCGGCCAGCGGCTTGCGGAGGATTTGCAGGCCCTCGATCCACATTTTCGCGGGGGAAAACGTGTGCATCCAGGCGATGATGCCGATGCAGTTAGGCGCGGAGTTCGCGTCGATGGCGAACTGGGTGATTTCTCCAGCAGACTTGAGAACAGGCTTGAAAACGATCTTGTGAGGCAGCGTGCCGACGGCGTTCAGCGCATCGACTACGACCTTCGCGTGTTCATCGACTTTTTTGAGCGCTTCCGGTCCGTAGAGATGTTGGGACCCGGTGACGAACCAGATTTCGAGGTGGTCGAATTTGTTGATGTCGGACATGAGATTAATTGGATTGTTGGGCTTTGAGTGTGAGGAGGTCTTTCATGACGTGGCCGAGGCTGACGTTGTTGGAAACGCCGCCGAAGGAGTCGTGGAGATCGCGGTAGAGCGAGTAGAGTTTCTGGTAGATTTCCTGGTTTTCGGGGATCGGCTTGTAGGTGATCTCCTTGAGCGCGGTCATTGCGGCCTGGGCGGTTTTGAAATCCGGGTGGGCACCGGCGACGACGGCGGCGCCAATGGCGGAGCCGAGCGCACAGGATTGCGACGAACGGGAAAGCCGCATTTCACAGCCGGTGACGTCGGCGTAGATCTGCATGAGCAGCGCGTTTTTCTCAGCGATGCCGCCGGAGCAGACGATCCGCTCGACGGGCACACCGTATTCCTTGATGCGGTCCACGATGGCGCGGGCTCCAAAGGCGGTGGCCTCGATGAGCGCCCGATAGATTTCCGCTTGGGTGGTGTAGAGCGTCTGGCCAAGGAGCAGGCCGGTGAGGCTCTGGTCGACGAGGATGGTGCGGTTGCCGTTGTTCCAATCGAGCGCTAACAATCCGGACTGGCCGGGTTTCAGTTTGGCGGCGTCACCGGTGAGCTTTCCGTGGAGGGAAACATCGCCGAGCACGCCCTCGACGAACCATTTGAAAATATCACCGACGGCGGATTGGCCTGCCTCGACGCCGAAGTAGCCGGGGAGGATCGCGCCTTTCACGATGCCGCAGATGCCTGGGATATCGGCGACGGTTTTCTCGGCGGAAACCACCGCGCAATCGCAGGTGGAGGTACCGATGACTTTCACCAGCGTGCCTTCGTCCACTCCGCAGCCGATGGCGCCGTAGTGGACGTCCATTTCGCCGATGGCGATGGGGATGCCGGCGGGCAGGCCGAGTTTTTCCGCCCACTCGGAGCAGAGGTTTCCGGCGATGGCGGAGGCGTCGAATGCTTCGTCGTAGAGGCGGTCGCGGAGGGCGGCGAGTTTCGGATCGAGCGCGGAGAGGAATTCCTTGTCCGGGAGGCCGCCCCAATCGGGAGCGTAGAGGGCTTTGTGGCCGGCCATGCAGACGCCGCGGCGGATGGCCTTGGGATCGGAAACTCCGGCGAGCACGGCGGGGATAAAATCGGCGAGCTCGACCCAAGAATAGGCGGCGTCGAAAACAGCGGCGTCGACCTTGAGGCAATGCCAGATTTTTGCCCAGAACCACTCGGAGGAATAGGTGCCGCCGATTTTCGCGAGGTATTGCGGGCGGATTTCACCGGCGATGCGGGTGATCGCACCGGCTTCCGGAATGCTGGTGTGGTCCTTCCAGAGCCAGCAGTGGGCATTGAGATTTTCTGAGAAAACCGGGTCGTAGGCGAGAGGGATGTTTTGAGCATCAACGGGTAGCGGGCTCGATCCGGTGCCGTCCATGCCGATGCCGACGACCTGATCGGCGGAAAATGACGGATCGGTGGCCTTGGCCTCGGCGAGGGCGAGCAGCGTGGCCTTCTCGACCGCGAAAACGTAGTCGGCCGGATTCTGGCGGGCGAGGTGATGGTCAGTGGAATTGAGCAAAATTCCCTGATGCCCGGACGGATAATCGACGACCGCTGTGCCGATTTCCCGGCCGTTGCTGCAATCTACCACCAAGGCCCGCGCGGAGTTGGTGCCGTAATCTAAACCGATGGTGAATGGCATGACGGTTGCTTTCTGGCGATCCGCAGCCACTGCGGAAAGAGTCAAATCGTATGACAGTAATCTTTCCGGCTGGACCATCGTCTTTCCATCGCTTTTAACCAAAGCCTGATGTTGCAGCCGACGATGGCAGAAGTGGCGAAATCCGCCGGGGTTTCCAAAAACACGGTGAGTCTTGCCTTGCGCGGAAGTCCCCGGATTTCCGAGGAAACGCGGCTGCGCATTGAGGCAGTAGCAAGGGATTTGGGCTACCGCCTGAACCCGACGGTGGCGCACCTGATGGCGGAACTACGGAAAAGCCGCTCACCTGGATTTCAAGCGACGCTGGCGATGATCAACGCCCACGAAAGCCGTGACGCGTTTTCAAAACACCCGACGATTCCGTATTATGTACAGGGCTGCCGCAGCCGCGCGAAGCAGCTCGGTTACCAGCTCGACGAGTTCTGGCTGCACGAGTCGAACATGCCGGCGTCGCGCTGGATTTCCATTTTCCGGGCGAGAAACATCCGTGGAATCGTGATTGTCGGGCTGATGCAGAGGAATCGTCTGCCCGTCCATCTCGCGCCGCTTTGGGACGAATTTCCGGTGCTGGTGACCGGCGTGCGGACGCGTGAACCAGCGCTTTCCTTCGCCTGCAGCGACCAGCACACGCTGGCATTGGTGGCTTTCGAAAAGGCCGTCGCGCTTGGCTACAAGCGGCCGGCGCTGGTGCTGGACGGGGTGATCGATGACCTGATCGAGGGGCGTTTTTCTGCAGGATTTCTCACCGGGCAGAGCCGCCTTTTACCGCTGGATCAAAGGACCCAGCCTTTTTACGACGTCGCGGCGGCCCGGGGAAATCCGGCGTTGTTCGCGAAGTGGCTGGATGAAAACAAGCCGGACGTCATTTTCACCCTTTACCATGAGGTGAACCGCTGGATCCAGGATCTGGGCTTGCGCGTGCCTGACGATATCGGTCTGATTCAATACGAATGGCGGGCGGACCACGGTGCCTGGGCCGGCATGGACCAGCGCAACGATCTGGTCGGCGAGGCGGCGGTGGACCTACTTGTTTCCATGGTTCACCACAACGAGCGCGGCGTGCCGGAACACCCACGCGCCACGCTGATCGGAAGCCACTGGGTGGACGGGACGACGGTGAAACGCGTTTCGCCGCCCGCGTGACCGTGCGAAACCAACAAATTTCATCGGCATTGCAATTTCTGCGGAACTGGCCTAAGTCCCCCGCGTTCCACGACTCCAGCCAATGATCCCCATCCGAATTCTCGCCCAGTTTGTTGCCGCTGCCGCCGCGCTTTTGCTCGCGAGCTGCGCCAACCAGAAGCCCACCACCATGACCAAGGACGGCAAGTTTCTGAATCCCTACCCCGCAGGCACTTACGATCACTTCAAGGCGGAGCCCACCTATCCGAAAACCTACGACGTTTGGAAAAACGACGAGTTGCTCTCACGCACCGGTCCGGAAAACTCTTCGATCAAGGTGAACCTGGAACTGCAGCGCGCCTACCTCTACAACGGCGAGGAAATCGCGATGGACTATCCGATCTGCTCCGGCATCCCGGACCGTCCGACGCCGACGGGCACCTTCTACATCCTCGAAAAAGTCGTCGATAAAAAGTCCAACAAGTATGGCAAATTCGTCGATGCTGCCGGTGAGGTGATCAACAGCAACGCGGACATGGGCATCGATCCCCTGCCGGAGGGAGCGCATTTCGAGGGAGCCTCGATGCGCTACTGGATGCGTCTCACCAATGACGGCGTCGGCCAGCACATCGGTCCGGTGAAACGCCGCCCCGCCTCCCACGCCTGCGTCCGCGGGCCCAGCGCCACCATCCCGGTCGTCTATTCGAAAGTGAAGACCGGCACGCGCGTGATCATCGAGTGAGTTTTTCCAACCGCTGACGATTTCAATAAAAGGCCCGGACGTGAATGCGTCCGGGCCTTTTTGTTGGAATGGGAGAGGGATTTGAAAATCAATGTTAGTCTTCCTTCACGAATTTCTCGTGACCTTCCTTTTTCATGTCCTTGAGGCTGGCGACAATTTTGGCGACGTCCTCAACCTTCCCGTTGTTGAAGGCTTCCTCCACTTCGCAGAGTGAGATGAAGAGCTTGCCCATCATCTTGCGGTATTCGACGGCGGCTTTAAGTTTGTCGGGCCCTTCCGGCAGGTCCTTGATCAGCGCGGGAGTCTCGGCGGCCGCTTTGAGTGCCGCCTGTTGGGCGTCGCGGGCGAGTGCGGCGCCTTTCACCGGATCGGTTTCCTTGCGGAATGCCTTGTAGGCATCGTTCATGGATTCCATTTGTTTGCCGAGAGGCGTGTGCTCTTTGTCGTCCTGGGCTTTCGCGGGAACGAGGGTGAGGCCGAGGGCACAGCCGAATAGGAAGAGTTGTTTTTTCATACGCCACGAATACGAGCGCAATCCCAAGCCCTTTCCAATCGGAATTTTTCCATTTATTTCCCCCGAATTTGTCGCATGGTTCCGCGCTTGAAATGGATTTTTAAAAAGCGACTCGTCCGGTTAACACTCGCCGCCGCATCGGTGGCGCTGCTCGGGTGGTTTGTGCTGCCGTTCGCAGTGCCGCTGCCTGCGGGGCTTTTTGAAAATCAGGCGGCATCGCCGGTTTTTCTGGACCGCCATGGCGCGCCGATCCTGCATCTGGCATTGCCGGACGCGTCGCGGTCCGCGGCATTTTCCTTGGACCAGGTGCCGGCCGATCTCATCGCCTGCACCCTGGCGGCGGAGGACAAACGGTTTTACGAACATGGCGGGATCGACCTGCTCGCCACCACCCGCGCCGCGTGGGATTTTCTGGCGAATCGTCGCGTGGTTTCCGGGGCGTCGACCATCACCCAGCAGCTCGTGAAAATTTCCTCGCCGCCCGCCAGGCGCAGTCCGCCCACGAAGATCCGCGAGGCGCTCGCCGCCCGCCGCTTGGAGATGACGTGGTCGAAACAGCAGATTCTCACCGCTTATTTGAACCGCCTCGACTATGGCAACCTCCGGACCGGCACGGCCGAGGCGGCGCGCTTCTATTTCCAGAAACCGATGAGCGACCTCTCGCTCGCCGAGTGCGCCTTGCTCGCTGGATTGCCGCAAGCTCCGTCGCGCCTCAATCCGCTCCGCCATCCTGAACGTGCCACCGACCGCCGCGAGGTCGTTCTTCTGCGACTGGCCGCCACCGGAAATTTCGCTCCATCCCGGATCTCCACCGCGCGATCGGAATCTCTAACGCTACGGCCGCTTTCCGAGTCCCGCCCCGCGCCCTGGCTGGCGAACCAGCTTCCGGTTTCGAATGCCGGATCGGAAATTCGCACCACCCTCGATCTCCCGCTGCAGAACGACCTCGAAGCGATCGTCCGGGAGGAAACGGAAAAGCTCCGGAGCGCCAATCTCCGCCACGCCGCCGTCGTCGTCATCCACAATCCCACCGGGGAAATCCTCGCGCTCGTTTCCTCCGCCGATTGGAACGACCACCGCGGCGGCCAGCTCAACGGCGCGCTGCTGCCGCGCTCGCCGGGTTCCACGCTCAAGCCGTTCATGTATTTGTTAGCTATGGAGCGGAACCACCGCGTTCCCAGCTCCGTGCTCGCCGATATCCCGACGCCGTTCCGCACGCCACAGGGGCTCGATCTGCCGGAAAACTACGACCGCACCTACCGCGGCCCGGTCACTTTGCGCGACGCGCTTGCCTGTTCGCTCAACGTCCCGGCGCTCCGCGAGCTGAACGCGCTCGGCGGTCCGCAGCCGTTGTATGAGCTTTTGAAAAACCTCGGCATCACCACCTTGGGAGATGATCCGACCACCTACGGACTTGGCCTCACCCTTGGCAATGCGCCGGTCAATCTGTTGGAACTTACCAACGCCTACGCCACCCTCGCCCGCCAAGGCCGCTATTTTCCTCCGATCCTCTTCCCTTCAAAATTCGACGTTGGACGTTCGATGTTCGATGCCCGCAGCGCCTGGCTCATCGCCGACATTCTATCCGATCAATCCGCCCGCGCCCCCTCGTTCCAGCCCGGCGGCCCGCTCGATTTTCCGTTTCCCTGCGCTGTGAAAACCGGCACCTCGTCGGATTTTCACGACAACTGGTGCATCGGCTTTACTCCTGAATACACCGTCGGCGTCTGGGCGGGAAATTTCGAACAGCAGCCGATGAAAGGACTGTCCGGCATCGCCGGTGCCGGTCCGGTTTTCCACCGTGCCATGCTTAGGCTTTATCAGGCTAACAAGCCGTCGTGGTTCTCCCGGCCGGAGGGACTGGCCGATGTCACCATCGACGTGAGAAATGGAAAACTCATCCCTGCCGACAGCGGAAACACCCACCTTCGTCATGACCTTGCTCCCGCTGACCACATTCCGCCCGTTGCGGTTTCCGCCGATTACGATCCGTCCGGCAAGGCCCTGCTGGAACCTGCTTACTCGGAATGGTTTGCCAGCCGCCACAACCTCCGCCGCAACGATCTCGCTCTCAATCCCGCACCAACGGTGATCGAACCGCTCCGAGTCATCAGCCCGGCGAACAACGCGGTTTTCCTCCTCGATCCGGAAATCCCGTCCGGCTCCGACAAGCTCCGTCCGGTCACCAATCTCCCCGGCACCGCGCTTTGGAAATCCGATACGCTGCGCATCGAACCGGGCAGTCCCGAGCCCGTCATCCACCTCACTCCCGGCACCCACACCCTCACCGCCACCGATCCGCGGACGAGCACTTCACAGACCTTCACGCTGCGGGTGAAATCGCTCTGAAGCGCCTTGGGAATTGGAAAATTCGCGCCTTTTTCCATCGCCTTTTGATTTGCGGCACTTCTGTTGAAACCTATCTTCACTGCATGAATTTGGAAATTCTCGCACAACTCGGATATGTGCCCCACGCAGGTGGCGGCATTTCGATGACTTACTGGGTCATCATCGGTGTCTCCATGCTGGTCAGCTTTATCATCAGCGGAACCCTCAAACGCCGTTTCACCCAATACTCGCAAATCCCGATCCGCATGACCGGCGCACAGGTTGCGGAGGCCATGCTCCGGCAGAACGGCATCAAGGACGTGCAGGTCATCAGCGTCCCGGGGCAACTGACGGACCACTACGACCCTGTGAGCAAAACGGTGAACCTGAGCGAACCGGTCTATCACATGAATTCGGTCGCGGCCGCCGCCGTCGCCGCCCACGAATGCGGGCACGCGCTCCAGCACCAGCAGGCCTACGTCTGGCTCGGTCTGCGTTCGAAAATGGTGCCCGCCGTGCAGTTTTCCAGCAACCTGCTGAACTACGTGATGATCCTCGGGATGCTGGGCGTTGGTTTCATGAGCAATCCCACCTTCCTCTGGATCTGGATCGGACTTTTCGCGGTGACCACCCTGTTTTCCATCGTGACGCTGCCCGTCGAGTTCGATGCCAGCCGCCGCGCCTTGGTCTGGTTGGAACGCAGCGGAGTCGCCGCTCAGATGGAGCATGACAAGGCGAAAAACGCCCTCTTCTGGGCCGCGATGACCTACGTCGCCGCCGCCGTCGGCTCGATCGCCCAGCTCGCCTATTTTATCATGCTCGCCATGGGAGGCCGCCGGAATTGAGCCGGTTTCTGTGGGATCACACCCCGTGGCCCATACCTCTCATCGCCAAGGCAAGGCCCACGATCATCACGATGAAGACCACCAGTAGGACACCGAAAACAAAACCGACCCGCTGTGCCCTCAGCTTGCAATCGCCCCTCAGGTAAAAGTGATCGTCAGGCCTGGAGGCAGCGACGGGTATTAAGAGAAGCAAAAGTGACAAGCCGAGCCAATAGATCCCACCGCCAAAATATTCCAGCGCATGGCCATGGATCCCGAAGTGAACCCAAAGCGGTCCCGTGATTGCGTCCAAGCCGCTGCCGATTGCCATCAAAGCCACTGACATCCAAACGTAACTTTTGGTGGAGAGACGGGAAAATCGTGCGGAAGCGGTCATGACTGGGATCGAGAATGACAGTCTTTGCATTAAGGTCCAGACCCTTGATTTGATCGGGAAGCGGGAGATTTCCAAACCGGATTCGCGCAAACAGCGGATGCCCGAACTGATCGGATGGGTGGGGTATTTTATCGATCCGATTGGCGCTTGCCCGTCAGTGGCGCTCCGGGACATGGTTTCCCCACACCATGAAGGAACTCATCGAAGAACTCGAACGCTGGGGAGCGGATGTGATCTTCGGGCGCGCCAAGGGCTTCCGGGCGGCGATGATGCGGTTCCTCATGCGGGCGCTTTCCGGGGTTTTCCGGGGCATCGTGCAGATCCGCCTCTGGCGTTACCGCAGCGGTTGGAAACGCCAGCACCATTTGGGCACGGTGGTTGTTGCCATCGGCAATATCACTGTCGGTGGCACGGGGAAAACGCCGGTCGTCGAATTGCTCGCGCGTTCCCTCCGTGATCGGGGTCGCAGCGTCGCCATCCTCTCGCGCGGCTATAAGAGCAAGAAACTCGACCGCCCGCAGAAGTGGCAGAATCCCAAGGGCGATCCGATTCCCGGCGAGAAAATGCCCAAGGTCGTCTCCACCGGCAGCGCGCTTTTGTTGGACTCGAAATTTGCCGGTGACGAGCCGTTCATGCTGGCGAAGAACCTCGATGGAGTCGCTGTGGTGGTGGACAAGAACCGCGTCAAAAGCGGCCGTTTCGCCATCGCCAATCTCGCCGTCGACACTCTCCTGCTCGACGACGGCATGCAATATCTCGACCTCGCCCACGCCATCGACGTCATCCTCATCGACTCCGGCGCGCCCTTCGGCACCGAGGCCCTGCTTCCGCGCGGCACTCTGCGTGAGCCTCCGAAAAACCTTCGCCGCGCCAGTTACATCCTCATCACCAAGTGCAACGGCTCGTCCAACGAAGCACTCATCGCCCGCATCCGGAAGTATAACAAAACCGCGGAAATCATCGAGTGTACGCACGGCCCGATTTTTCTCGAAAACGTCTTCACCCGCGAACGCCTGCCGCTGGAATTCCTCAAGGACAAGTGGGTGGGGGCCATCAGCGCCATCGCCGTGCCCGAGGCGTTTGAAGGATCCTTGGAAAAACTTGGCGCACGCGTCGAGATCCGCCGCCGCTTTTCCGACCACTATCGGTTTTCCCGCAAGGAAGTGGAGAAATTCATGCAGCGCTGCGTCGAGCGAGACATGCAGCTCATCGTCACCACCGAGAAGGACGCCGTGCGTTTCCCGCGTCCCACTTCCATCGATGTGCCCGTCTATTTCCTCCGCATCGAGGTGGAGATCCTCAAAGGCCGGGAAATTTGGGACGATCTGGTGGACCGCATCTGCAATCCGCCCCCGGCGTTCCAGTCGGTCCTCCGCAACCGCCACGCCTACCGGCCGTGAAGCGTCCTGAAGAAGGATTTTCGGGTAAAATTGTAATCGCGTCTAATTGAAGAGCCTGATTGCATCGCGGCCATACCCAACCGGAAACTCAACGTGTTCGAACTCCTCCAGGCCTCTTTCAGCCAGCACCAGATATTGCTAACCATCATTCTCGGAATGGTTGTCTGTTATTGGCTGATGGTCATTCTAGGGGTGTTGGACATGGAAACCGACGTGGCGGACGGCTTCGGTGATGGCGATATGGATATGGACATGGATTCCGGCCACGATGCCGGTGCCGGCGGCATCTGGATGTCCACCGGCCGGTTCGTCGGTTTTTCGAAAGTGCCGCTCGTGGTGTGGCTGAGTTTCATGAGCCTCTTCATGTGGTTCATTTCGCTCGTTCTCAACGAGTATTGGAATCCGGATGCCGCCGCGTCGCGCGCCTTGATCCTGCTGCTGCCGAATTTTGTCGCCAGCGGCATCGTCACCAAAATCGTCACCATCCCCATCGCCAGGCTCTTCGCCGCCATGGCGGATGCGGATCACGAAGGCGAGGAGGTTCTCGGGCGCACCGGAATCGTCACCTCCATGGAGGCCGACGAAACCTATGGCCAGATCGAGATCGCGGGGGCCGGAGCGCCCCTTCTCATCAACGTCCGCTGTCGTCCCGGCGATCCCGCCTTCAAAAAAGGAGCCGCCGTGCGGGTGACCGCCGCGGGCCCTGACGAAAAATTCTATTACATCGAATCACCCGAATCCTGAAACCATGATCCCATCCCTACCTCCCGCATTGATTCTTGAAGGCAGCATCCTCGTGGGTGCCATCATCATCGGAATATTCATCGGCGTCCTGATCCTGTTCTCGCGCTTTTTCCGGAAGGTCCAACAGGGGCAGGCGATCGTTAGAAACGGAATCGGTGGCACCCACGTGACTTTCAACGGCATGATCGTCATCCCCGTGGCCCACCAGTCCGAATACATGGACATCTCGGTGAAACGCATCGAGATCGAACGCAAGGCCACCGAGGGACTCATCTGTCAGGACAACATCCGCGCCGACATCAAGGTCGCGTTTTTCGTGCGCGTCAACAAGACCCCGGAGGATGTGCTCCGCGTCGCCCAGTCGGTCGGTTGTGCGCGTGCTTCCAACGTGGACATGATCCGCACCCTGTTTGATGCGAAATTTTCGGAAGCGCTCAAAACCGTCGGCAAGCGCTTCGATTTCGTGCAGCTCTACAACGAGCGCGACACGTTCAAGAGCGAAATTCTCAAGGTCATCGGCACGGATCTGAACGGCTTCGCGCTCGATGACTGCGCCATCGATTTCCTTGAACAAACCCAGCTTGAGAATCTCGATCCCGACAACATCCTCGACGCGGAAGGCATCAAGAAAATCACCGAACTCACCGCCATCCAGGCGAAGATGTCCAATAACATCCAGCGCGATAAAGAGAAGGTCATCAAGCAGCAGGACGTGCAGGCCCGTGAGGCGATTCTCGAGTTGGAAAGACAGCTCTCCGAGACCGAGTCCAAACAGAAACGCGACGTGCAGAGCGTCATGGCCCGCGAAGAGGCGGAAACCATGAAGGTGCAGGCCGAGGAGCGCCTCAAGGCCGGGCGGGCTAACATTGCCGCCGATGAGGAAATCGCCATCGCCACCGAAAACAAGGAGCGCCAGGTCCTCGTCGCCCAGCGCAACAAGGAGCGCACCGATGCCGTCGAAATCGAGCGCGTCACCCGCGACCGGGATCTCGAAGTCATCGACCGCGAGCGCCAGACGACTTTGAAAAGTATCGAGAAGGAGAAGGCCGTCGAAATCGAGAAGAAGAACATCCAGGAAGTCATCAAGGACCGCGTGGTGCTCGAAAAGACGGTCGTCATCGAGCAACAGAAGATCAAGGACACCGAGGCCTTCGCCACTGCGGATCGCGAGAAGCAGGTCGCGCTGACCAACGCCGAGAAGAACGCGCAGGAACAGCTCATCCAGAAAATCAAGCAAGCCGAGGCCGATCAGGAAGCCGCGCGCCTTGCCGCGGACCAAGCCGCCTACACTTCTCTCAAGGCCGCTGAAGTTTCCAAACAATCAGCCGAGCTCCACGCTCAGGAAATTCTCACTCTGGCAGACGCCCGTCAGGAATCCGCCGTCAAGGATGCGGCTGCGGAAAAATCCATCGCGGAAGGCAAGACCGCCTCGTCCGCTGCGGAAGGTCTGGGCGAGGCACAGGTCCTCATCGCCAAGGCCGAGGCTTCGCAGAAGCAGGGAACCGTCGATGCCGAAGTCACCCAGCTCAAGCTCGCCGCCGAAGCGGATGGCATCACCAAAAAGGCGCAAGCCATGAAACTGTTGGAAAACGCCGGACGCGAGCACGAGGAGTTCAAGCTCACCCTGGACAAGGACAAGGCCATCGCTCTGGCCGAGATCAACATCCAGAAAGACATCGCCGCTGCCCAGGCCGGCGTGCTTGGCGAAGCGATGAAGTCGGCCAAGATCGAGATCGTCGGTGGCGAAACCCAGTTCTTCGACAAGATCACCAATGCCATTGGAAATGCCCGTGCGGTGGACCGCCTGGTCGAGGGTAGTCGAACTTTGACCGACGTGAAGGAGTCGTTTTTCAACGGTGATCCGGCCTATTTCAAAGCGCAGTTGAGCAACATCGTCGATCAGTTCGGACTGACCTCGGAGGACACCAAGAACCTCACTTTGGCCGCTCTCTTCACCAAGCTCGTCGGTCTCAATCCGGACGCCTCCACTTTGAACAAGCTCACGGGCATGATCGGAGCCGCCAACCGCTTCGGTCTTGCAGGGCAAGCAGCGGCAAGCGTGTTGGATGCCGGGCACGTGAAATAATCAAGTGGAGCACCGGCCTCTGACCCACTCCGTATGCCAGATCCCATTCCATCTCCCGCCGCTCCGCCGCAACTTGAGGCCGGTGCCTACGAGGTCATCCGCCAGCGGCTCAACAAGCACGGCGGCGAACTCCAGCGCCGTCTCGACCTGCTCAACGAGGACCGCAAGAAGGAATTCGGTGGCATCGAGACGGCGTTGTTAGCGACCTCGCGCCTCACCACGGATAACAACTGCGTCCCGCGGGACATGACCGCCATCGGGCCGAAGCGGTTTCTCTTCGGCTACAATGTCCACCTCGGACTGCGCACCAGCATGCGGGTCGAGGACGTTTTCACCGTGGTGGACTGGAACCCGGACGACCAAAGCTTTCATCCTAACAAGGATGGTTTGCTGGGCGACGCCCGCTTCGCAGAGGATTTCTCCTACCTCTACAGTTATTACAAGAACGCGGCTTTCCTCAAGTTCCACCGCATTGGTCCGCATCTTTACATGGGCTTCCAGGTGGGACAGCGCGCGACCGAGGTGAAGACCTTCAAGTGGCTTGTCGATGACGAGGCCGGCACGCTCGCCTACCTGGGCAACCGCAGCGATCACGAGTTCGTTTTTCCCGCATCTCAGGAATTCGTATGGAAACGGGCCACCCGCGACATGTATCGGGACGGCCAGCATCCTCACATCAGCATCGAGGACCGTGTGTTCATCGAGACCATCGGTGGCGACCTGACGGTAAAGGTGGAGAACAACACCGAAACCGGCCGCGGCATCTACAGCGAGCCGGTCGAGAACAAGGATCAGACGCTCGACGATGCGGAGATCCACTACGGCGTCGTTGGCAATCTGATCCTGCTCAAGGTCCTTCCCTATCAGGAGAAAATCTGGCGTCACCTCGTTTTCAACGAACGGACCCGCGAGGCCCACCGGATCGATAGTCTCGCCGAAAGCTGCGTGCTGCTCCCTGACGGTCACGGCATCCTTTTCCCGCACGGTTATGTCCTGCAGACCGGCGAGGTCCGCCGATTTGAAACCGGCCTGCCGCCCATGCGCTTCGAGCGCCGCCTGGCGGCAGCGAATGGCGAGGACACCCTTTTCGTTTTCAGCGATCTCGAAAGCGGCGCCTATCTGCTGCTCAGTTACAATCTCATCGCGCAGAGCGTCGCCACGCCTATCAAGTGCAGCGGCTTCAGCCTCTTTCCGAGCGGCGAACTCGTCGTATTCGAGTCCGACGCGGAACCCCGCAAGCACCACGTCGTGCAGGTGTGGCGCACGCCATTCGTCACGGCTGATGTTAGGGAATCCAAATCCGCGCAAACCTACCTCAGTAAAATCGGCAACGCCGAAATCGTCCGCTGCATGGCAGAGTGCCGGGGCATCCTCACCCTGCTCGCCAAGGACGACTCATTCTCGGGGCTTTACGTTGAGCTCGTCCGTATTTCCACCGACATCATTGACAGTTATTTCTGGGTTGCCCAGACGGAGGCCTACAATCTCAAGGAAGCCCTTGTTGACATCAAGGTCGCCGCCGAAGCCGCTCTCGGCGAGTTTGAAAAAGTCCGCCGCATGCGGAAAACAGCGGCGGATCAGACGGAAGCGCTGCACGTCCAAGCCACCAAGCTCCTCAGCACCGCCGACAGCACCGCGCCGGAGGACATTCTCGGTTTCGTCCAGCTCCTCACCTCCCTGCGAGAGCTCCGCGGCCGGATCATTTCCCTGCGGGATGTGCGCTACACCGACGCTGACGTGATCGACGGGATGGATCAGGCCGTAGTCGAAGGCTCCGACAAACTCAGCGAGAAATGCGTCGCCTTCCTGCTCCAGCCGCAGGCGCTCGATCCCTATCGAAAGCAGATCACCGAGCAACAGGCCCGGGTGCCCGCTTTGGCGAAGGTTACCGAATCCGAGGAAGTCGAAGCCGCTCTGGCAAAGTCCAGCAGCGAGCTGGAAATGCTCACGACCATCGTCAGCGGTCTCAAGATCAAGGATGCCACCGAGACCACACGCATCATTGAGGACATCTCCACGCTTTTCGCCCAGCTCAACCAAGTCCGCAGCGTGCTGCGGAACCGTCGCAACGAACTCGCGAAATCCGAAGGCGCGGCCCAGTTCCAGGCGCAGCTCAGCCTCCTCAGCCAGAGCATCCTCAACTATCTCGAAATCGCCACCACGCCTGAAAAGTGCGACGAAGCCCTCACCCGGGTGCTCGTGCAGATCGAGGAAATGGAAACTCGTTTTTCCGAGTTCGACGAATACGCCGCCGAGCTCATCAGCAAGCGTGAGGAAGCGCAGAGCGCCTTCGAGTCGCGCCGCCAGAGCCTGACCGATGCGCTCAACCGCCGCTGCCAGTCGCTCGGCCAATCCGGCGAACGCATCCTCACCAGCGTCCGCAACCGCCTCGCCGCCTTCGCGAAACCGGAGGAAGTCCATAGCTGGCTGGCAGGCGATGCAATGGTCGCCAAACTCCGCGACCTGATCGAGGAACTCCGTAAGCTCGGCGACAGCGTCCGCGCGGATGAGTTGCAGACCCGCCTCAAAACCGTCCAGCAGGATTCGCTGAAACAGATCCGCGACAAGGCAGAGCTGTTTGTGGATGGCGGGGATCTGATCCAGTTGGGCCGTCACAAGTTCAGCGTCAACCGCCAGCCGCTGGAACTCGCCGTGTTGCCGCGGGATGGCGGTCTCGCCTATCATCTCACGGGTACCCGTTTTTTCGAGCAAATCGACAACTCCGCGCTCGAAACCCACCGCCATGTCTGGAACCAGGCCGTGGTTTCCGAAAACGAGCAAGTCTATCGGGCTGAATACCTGGCGTGGCAGATCTACAAGACGGGCCAAGCTCATGATGTCCACGGCTTCATGGCCGAGCGCTATCAGGAAGGCTACACGAAGGGGGTTCACGATCACGATGCCGCCCTCATCCTCCATCCGCTGATGGAGATGCACGCCAGCCTAGGACTACTGCGCCATTCGCCCGCTGCGCGCGGTTACTCGCTGTTGTTCTGGCACGCATGGAAGGATGATGAGGCGAAGCAGGCGCTTGCCGTCCGAATGCGTTCCAAAGGGCGCATGAGGGAACTCCTCGGCAGCACCGCCGGGGAGATGGACCCAGCGCTGCTGGCGCAAATCACCGCTTTCGCTTCACAGTGGCAGATGGACGCCGCCTCCATCGCCGCTTGCCTGATGGAAGAACTCCAGCAGCTTTCCGAAAAGCACCCGGAACTTCCGTTCACCCGCTCGGCCCCGGCCGTGGATCTCCTGTGTGGGTTTCGTAAGGAACTCATCGTGAAACGCGCCGCGAAGGATTTTGATGAAACCATCAGCGCCCTTGCCGGAAGGCCGTTACTGGCTTTCGAGATCGGACTTGAATGGCTGCAGGCCCTCAATCCCGCAGCGGATCAGCAGCTTCTCGTCGAGGCTGCCGCGCTGGTGGTCCTGAACGACCAGCCGCCTGCCGCGCTGCCGCCCGCGCCAGTCTCCCGCATGACGATCAGCGGTTTCACAGGGACGCACAGTCGGATCAGCGGAGGCGGCATGGAGCTCGATTACCACGAATTCACCGCCCGGCTCCAGCGCTATGAAGCGGAAATCGTGCCCGCGTTCTCGCAGTTTCAAAAACTCAAACACGACCTGGCCGACACCCGCCGTCGCGAACTGCGGCTCGATCAGTTCAAGGCCGGCGTGCTCAGCTCCTTCGTGCGGAACCGCCTGCTGGATCAGGTCTATCTGCCGCTGATAGGAGCGAATCTCGCCAAGCAACTCGGTGCAGCGGGCAGCGACACCCGCACCGACCGCATGGGCCTGCTGCTGCTGATTTCCCCGCCCGGCTACGGCAAAACGACGCTGATGGAATACGTCGCCAGCCGCCTCGGAATCACCTTGGTGAAGATTAACGGTCCCGCGCTCGGCCATCACGTCACCTCGCTCGATCCCGCCGAGGCGCGCAATGCCAGCGCGCGCGAGGAAATCGAAAAAATCAACCTCGCGTTTGAAATGGGTGACAACGTCATGATCTACATCGACGACATCCAGCACACCAATCCCGAGTTTCTCCAGAAATTCATTTCCCTCTGCGACGGCACCCGCAGGATCGAGGGCGTTTTCAAAGGCGAGGCCAAGACCTACGACCTGCGCGGCCGCAAAGTCGCCGTCGTCATGGCGGGCAATCCCTACACCGAAGTCGGCGGAAAATTCCAAGTGCCCGACATGCTCGCCAACCGCGCGGATACTTACAACCTCGGTGACATTCTCGGTGGCCATGAAGAGGCGTTCAAGGACAGCTACGTCGAGAACGCCCTTACCAGCAATCCCGTCCTCGCACGCATCGCCGCGCGCAGTCATGGCGATGCACTCGCCATCTTGAAAATCGCCCGCACCGGTGATCGCGAGGGGATCGAATTCGAAGGCAGTTGCAGCGCTGAAGAAATCAACGATGCGGTGGTCGTCATGGAAAAACTCCTGCACGTCCGCGAGATCATCCTGCGCGTGAATCAGGAATACGTCCGCAGCGCCGCCATGGAGGACGCCTACCGCACCGAGCCACCCTTCAAGCTCCAGGGCAGCTATCGGAACATGAACAAGATCGCCGACAAGATCCAGCCGCTCATGACTGACGCCGAAGTCGCCACCCTCATCGCCGATCATTACCGCGGCGAAGCCCAGACCCTCAGCCAGGCCGCCGAAGCGAACCTCCTCAAGTGGCGTGAAATCAACTCGCTCGCCACCGCCGAGGACGAGGTCCGTTGGGCCGCCATCAAGAGCACCTTCAGCCGCAACATCCTCACCGGCGCAGGCGGCGACAATGATCCTATCAACCGCATCACGGGACACATGAATGCCTTCACCGTGGGACTGGAAAAAATCGAACACGCCGTCGGGAATTCCACGCTGAGTCAGGACACCCTCGAGCACCTGCGGAAAATTATCGAAGGTCTGCGCGCCGTGCCGGTGAATGTCGAAATCAACGTGCAACCCGTCGAACCGCAAACCCCCACCTCGATGCCCGTGGCGATCACTAACGAAGTTTCCCAGACCGGCTGATGAAGATGTGTCGGGAGATTGTCCTCCGGTCGATTGATTCGCTGACCGCTTCCGGGTCCCTTCCTTGCTTCACGAATCCGTATTCGGCCGGGATTTTTTTCAATCTTCGGAGGATTCAAACCAGATGTTGGCGGCGTCCCAGTCGTCCGTTAGCTTTGGTTTCCCTATTTCAGGTTGGCGGTGGTGCCGTAGCTGCCGTTGACGGCTGTTCCTGAGTAAACGAGCCATCCCACTTGTGAGGTGGTGGTGGCATCGGTGCCGATCCGGTGGTCCTCGCCTCTGCCCACCGCGCAAAATTGATTGAGGGTGGAGTCGCTGCCAAAGAAATATGGATAGGTTCCGGAGGTGTCGAACAGCCGGCTTTCTGATGGATCAAAGGGAATCCAGCCGATCCCCTGAAGATAGAATTCGCCCTTCACGTGCCACTGGTCGGTTCCCATCCAGAAACCCGTGATGGAGCGGGAGGGAATGCCGATACTGCGGAAGCAGGCGGAACAGAGATTGGTAAAACTGCCGCAATCGCCTTTCTTGATGCCGAGCGTGGTCTTGGCGTCCTGAATGGCCGGGGTCTCGTAAACCGTGCGCTTTACGACCGCCATGTAGATTTTCTTCGCCGCGTCGTAAGGGGTCAGCGTGGTTTTGTAGTTCGCCGGTAAAATGGTTTTGACGTAGGCAGTAATCGCAGGGTCCATGGATTGCACCCATGCGTCCGGTTTGGTGAATGGCAGAATCGCGGCAGGGAATGCGGTCTCTTTGGCCCACGTCACCGCGCGCAGTTTTGCGATGTTGGTTCGGGCGTTGGAGACGGTCACCTTGAAGTTAGTAGTGTCGGTCCACTGCGGGCTGGCACCGGACGGCGTGTAGCTGTTCCGCGGGGTTTGCCAAACGGGATCGGCGGTCGGAGTGGTGGTCACACTCAGGCTGCCTGAGGGTCCGGTCGCGAGATTCACCACTTGGAAGGTGCCTGTCACCGGTTTTCCCATCACTGTGTAGCCATCGGTGACGGTTCCTCCGATGTTCCATGGTACCGTGCAAGTCTCGGTGCCGGTGTGGACCTGCGGACTGAAATATTCCAGAGCCTTGGCCGGTGGAGTGGGTGTCAGGTTGCCTTTGAAAATGTTATTGGCACTCTTGGTATCCCCGGAGACATGATCCGGATCAAGAGTGATCGTGTAGGGAATCGCCCCGTCGAGTTGCAGGCTGAATCCGGCGACACCGGTATAGCCGGATCCCTGTCCCGCTGCGACTCCGGTCCATTTGTATTTCTTGCCAGCCAGTTGGAAGAGGATGGAGTAGGGAGTTTTCGGAGTGCCGGTCACCTGCCACACCACTTTGAGATAATAAGTTTCCCCGAATTTCGGATTGTAGGCCTTGCCGCTGGAGTTGACCGGGGAGGCGGACAGCACCTTCATGTCACATGCGGCACTGGCTGCGGAGATGGTGAGAAATGTGGTGCCAAGGGCGATGGATGCCTGCAAGACGGTGGAACGGACGGGGCGGGGGGATTTCATGAAGGTAGAGTTTGATCAATGGGATAACTTTGAGGATACAGTCAATGACCTCGATGCAAAGGGGAAACCGAGCGTTCCTGACCTGGTGAAGACGGTTGTGAGTGCCGATGCCGTGGAATCCACCGCCAGCGATGGGCTACCCCATTTTTGCCAAAAATAGCGCTCTTCACGG
>JBDSNC010000159.1:0-21554 GCA_039915545.1 Luteolibacter sp. | reverse complement strand
GCGGCTCGGGAGGCCCGCCACTCGAATAGGAAACGATGCGGCGAGACGCCGCAACCACGTTGGGGGCGTGCGGGATGCCGGGTTGAATTTTATGCGAGACGGGAAATCCGGGGGGCGCGTTCATTTTGAACGCTATTTGCGGCGGACATGCTGTCCGCCGGGGCATTCCCAGATCGCCCGACAGAATGTCGGGCTCAAACAGCCGATAGGAGGTCGACGCTCCTTAATTTTTGAAGGCCTGGGGTTTGCGGCCGTGGAGGTAGTCTGAGGCTGGCATGCGTTTGCTGCCTTCCGGCTGGAGGGTGGTGATGACGAGGGAGTCCTTTCCGCAACCGACGGTGAGGAGGCCGTCCGCGGTGGAGATTTCTCCGGGGGCGAGGAATTGTGGGACGACGGTGGCAGGTGGGAAGATCTTGAGGCGCTTTTCCTTACCGCCTTCGATGGCGGTGGTGTAGGTGCCGGGCCACGGATCGTAGGCGCGGATGCGGCGCTCGATGGCGGCGGCGTCCTGGCTCCAGTCGATTTTCCCGTGGTCGCGCTCGAGCTTGGGGATGTAGCTGGAGGCGGCATCGTCCTGCGGGAGGCGCGGGGCGGTGCCCGCGGCGAGCTGTGCGAGGGCCTCGGCGAGGACGGCGGGTGATAGATCGGCGAGGCGGTCGTGGAGGGTGCCGCCGGTTTCGTCGGGGGCGATGGGGATGGATTTCATCAGGATGACATCGCCGGCATCCAGCTCGCGGACGACGTGCATGGCGGTGATGCCGGTTTCCGCGTCGCCGGCATCGATGGCGGCCTGGATGCAGGCGGCGCCACGGTATTTCGGCAGGAGCGAGGCGTGGAGATTGATGATGGCCTTGCTGGCGAGGGTGAGGATGTTCTTCCGCAGGATCTGGCCGTAGGCCATGACGACGAGGATCTCGGGATCGAGGGCGGCGAGCACGGCGGTGATGTCGCCGATTTTCTCGGGTTGATAGACGGGGATTCCGGCGGCGAGGGCCTCCACCTTGATGGCGGGCGGGGTGAGGACCTGATGGCGGCCGACGGGTTTGTCCGGCTGGGTGACGAGGGCGAGCGGGCGCGGGCCGTTTTCCAACAGATGGCGGAAGGACGGCAGGGCGATGTCTCCGGTGGCGATGAAAATGAGGCGCATGGAATGGTGGGAAGCGGGCGATGTTTTCCGGCATCTCCGCGAGGACGGGAAGTTGAACGCCGGGGGGTGAAGGTCAAACGTCGAACGCCGCAGTGGGGAAATTTTCTTCCTTCAAGGTTCGACGTTCCGCCGCCGATGTCGGATGTTCGCGCGGTGCACGTTTTCCATCCCTTCACTCAAGAGCACTTCATCGCCGTGGCGGTGGGCTTCGCGGCGGTGGCGTTTTTCCTGCTGGCGGGGAAAAAGGGCGGCGACAGCCGGAAGCGGGCGGCGCTGGTGCTGGCGTCCGCCAATTTCACCGCGTTCCCGCTGAGCCTGGCGGCGTGGTATTCGATCGACGCGCCGAAGTCGCTGGACAATTTCCTGCCGCTCCAGCTTTGCGACGTCGCCACGCTCACCGCCGGCATCGCGCTGCTGACGAAGCGCCCGCTGTTCTGCGCGCTGACGTATTTCTGGGGACTGGCCGCGACGATGCAGGCGCTGCTGACGCCGGCGCTGACGGTCGGTTTCCCGCACATGGCGTTCGTGATGTTTTTCGTGCAACACTTCGCGATCGTGGCGGCGGCGTTCTATCTGCCGATCGTGGACGGCTGGCGGCCGCGGCAGCCGCTGTGGAAAACGCCGCTGGAGGTTTTCGGGTGGTCGCAGGTCTATCTGGCAGTCGCGATGACGGTGAACCATCTGCTGGGGACGAATTTCGCCTTCGCCTCCCACAAGCCGGAGAACCCGAGCCTGCTCGACCAGCTCGGTCCGTGGCCGTGGTATCTGCTGGCGATGGAGGTGCTCGCGCTGGTGTTGTTTTATCTGCTGGCACTGCCGTTCGCGAGGCGGGCGGAAAAATGAACGACCTGAAGGAGCAGGACCCCAGATGCGATTTTTGAAACGTCATCCATTTCCAGTAGTCGCCCGGTTTGACCGGGTGGTGGCGGTTTCATTTGCGTTTCCGGAATCCATCCTGAAACCGCTGGTGCCGGATGGATTGGAAATCGACACGCACGACGGTTTCGGTTTCGTGACCGCCGCGCTGGTCTGGACACGCGACCTGCGGCCTGCCGGATTTCCCGAATGCCTGGGGCAGGATTTCTTTCTCGCGGGCTATCGGATTTTCACCCGGCTGCACGACGAAACCGGGCGGCGGTTGCGGGGATTGAAAATCCTGCGGAGCGAGACGGACAAGCGCCGCATGGTGCTATTAGGAAACATGATGACGGGCTACAACTACCGCCAGGTGGATCTGCGGATCGAGCAAGCCGGTTCCGAAACACGGGTGATGACCGCCCTCGCTGATGGAACACCGACGCTCGACGTGACATTTTTTGACTCCGCTCCCGATGACCCCCGGTTGCCGGTGGGATCGCCGTTCGCGGATTGGCGCACGGCCCGACGCTTTGCCGGGCCGATGCCGTTCACCTTCGGATCCGAAGGCGACGGATCGTTCGTGGTGATCGAAGGCAGCCGCGCCGATTGGGTGCCGCGGCCGGTCGAGGTGAAAGCTTGGAGTGTGGGACTTTTCGACGAAGCACCATTCCGCGGTGTGGAACCGATTCTCGCCAACGCCTTCGCGGTGGAGAACGTTTCCTATCGTTGGAAAAAAGGCAGGATCGTCAGACCGGAGGTGGCGCGGTGACGGAGCGCGGAAAATGGCAGGGAATGTGGAGCATCGTGCGGTTCAACTGGCCGTTCTATGCGACTGCAGTCGTCCTTCTGCTCGCGGCGCTCGGGGGAATTTCCATCATTCAAATACCGCTGGTAAAGCTGGGCTGCGGACTTGCTCTCGCAGGTTCCGCTTATTTTCTGATAGGATCTCTCGGTGTTTCCCATCTGGTGTATGACCGCTCGGATCTCTATCGATGGAAATGGCTGGAACGCGCGCTGGGCGGGGCGAAGCGCGGGCGGATGATTTTATGTCACTCAGGATTTGATGAAGTGTCTGCGGATTTGCGCGAGCGACTCAGCGGGACCGCGTGGGAACTGCTCGACCACTACGACGAAGCGCTGATGACCGAGGCCTCGATCCGGCGGGCGCGAAAACGGTATCCTCCAGCAGAATTCACCAAAGCCGCTCCGTTCAACCAATGGCCGGTGCGGACTGGATCGGCGGATGTGGTTTTCGGACTGCTGGCAATCCACGAGCTGAGGAGCGAGGCCGAGCGGATCGAGTGGTTTACCGAAGCGAAACGGTGCCTGCTTCCCGACGGCCGGGTGGTGCTGGCGGAACACACGCGGGACATCGCCAACTTTCTCGCGTTCGGCCCGGGCTTCCTGCATTTCCACTCGCCCGCGAGCTGGCGCAGGTGCTGGGAGAATGCCGGATTTCGCCTCACGGACGAATTCCGGGTGACACCCTGGGTGCGGATATTCGTAGTATCACCCGCATGATCGAAACGCTCGCTATTCTGCTCAGAACCGCCGGTGCCGGTTTGATCCTGCTGGCGGTCCTGCATGTGCCGATCGGCAGGCAGTTGAAATGGAGTGAGGATGCGGCCCGGATGACGCCGGTGAACGCCTCGGTTTTCCACGTTCACACGTTTTTCATCTGTCTGGTGCTGGTGATGATGGGTCTGCCCTGTCTGTTGGAACCGCGGATTTTTCTGAATGAGTCGAGGGCCGGGGCCTGGCTCGCCTGGTCCATTTCAGCGTTCTGGGCGACCCGGCTGTATTTCCAATGGTTCGTTTACAAGGCGGACCTGTGGAGGGGCCGGAGGATGGAAACGGCGGTGCATTGGTGGTTCAGCTTTGTTTGGGCGGCACTTGCAGCAGTGTTCGCCGCCTGTGGGTTGTTGCAGTCGGGCTATCTGACCGCCCGTTGATCGCCCACCGCCCAATACCAAATCAGCGAGATGAAAGCGAGATTCAGCGCGACCATTCCGAGCGCGGAAATCAACAGGTCTTCGGCAAGGTAGATTTCCAGCGTGTTCATGGAAACGAGGGCCATAGTTTGCACCAGGGCGCACATTCTCCGGTAACGCCCGCTGAACGCCCACAATCCCAACAGGATTTCCATCGTGCCGATTGCCAGCGTCGCAGGTCCTGCGATCCCCTCCCCCAGGATCCTTCCGACAATCAGCCGGTGTCTGGGAATTCCATCGAGAATTTTGCTGTACAGCCCGTGGAAAACCCACACGGATCCGATCAGGATCGTGAGTGCCGTCCGGAAACGACTGGATTGATAGAACGACTTCATCGGTTGCTCTCGTTGATACAACCGGCTTTCCGGCAATCGAGCAATTTCATCCTGGAGAAAGCCCCGCCCGAGACCGGGTTTGCAATCGCCCGGGCGGACTGCCAGCTTCCGGCGTGTCCCAGCCTTATCTCTCGCTCGAAGCCGAACTGCATGACGCATTCTGGGAAGCAGAGGACGACGGGAGCGAGGTGCGGCTGATGGCGGAATTTCTCAGGAAGCATCCGGGGCCGGCGTTGGAAATCGGCGCGGGATCGGGGCGGCTGATGTTTCCGCTGGTGGGGATGGGATTCGAGGTGGAGGGGCTGGAGCTTTCGCGGGACATGCTGGACCTCGGCAAGGCGCGGGCGGAGAGCCTCGGCGTGGCGGGGACGATCCATGAGGGCAACATGACGACTTGGGATCCGGGGCGGAAATTTTCCGCACTGCTGGCTCCGGCGTTCACCCTGCAGCTCGCGGGCGATCCGGAGGCAACGCTGCGGCATTGGCACGGATTTTTGGAAAACCACGGCGGGCTTTATCTCACGGTGTTCATGCCGTATGCGGAGCTGCTGGGGGATTTGCCGGAAAACGAGTGGTATGAGGACCATGCGGTGACGCTGCCGGACGGGCGCAAGGGGCTGCTGGAAACCCGGCACCGGCTGGACAGGGAGCAGCAGATCGTCCACCGCGAGCATCGGTATTCGGTCTCCGGCGAGACGCCGCTGACGCATGAGTCGCGGCAGGCGATCCGCTGGTTCGAGCATGGGCAACTGCTGGAGCTGATGACGCGCTGCGGGTTCCGGTGCGTGAAATTTTTCCTGGATTTCGACCCCGGGCGCGAGGTGGAGGATCCGGACCGGATCGACTTCGACGGAATTTTGACCTATCACTTCATCCGCATGAGCGAAACGGACATATTTCATGAAAGAAATACAAATCGCCATTCTTGACTGTGAGGGTGTAACGGTTCTATGTCCCTAGCTGTGTCACGGAACATTTTACTGCTAGCCACCCTGGGGATACTGACCGTCCCCGCCTTCAGTCAGACATGGGAACGCGAGGATCTCGGTTTCGAGAGCATCCAAAGCCGGGCCCGGGACCTCGCCAACAAGCCTTACGTGGCACCGAACCGCGACGTGCTGCCCGCGTGGATGAACAATCTGAGCTACGATCAGTACCGTGACATCCGTTTCAATCCCGACCAAGCGCTGTGGGCGGCGGAGAAACTCCCGTTCCGTGCGATGTTTTTCCACCCCGGCTATCTTTATCGCGAGCCGGTGACGCTCAATGAGTTCACGCTCACGCACCAGCAGCAGATCCGTCTGGCGGAAGCTTATTTCAACTACGGTCCGCTCATCAGCAAACACGGCGACCTGCCCTCAGACGGTGGTTTTGCCGGATTCCGGATCCACTCGCCGCTGAACAACCCCGACGTTTACGACGAACTCATCTCGTTTCAAGGTGCCAGCTACTGGCGCGCGCTCGGGAAAAACCAGCGCTACGGTATTTCCTCCCGCGGCATCGCGGTGGACACCGGCGTTGAAGGCAGCAAGGAGGAGTTTCCGAGTTTTCGCGAATTCTGGCTGCGCAAACCTGACGCAGGCGACACCCAGGCACGGATCTACGCGCTGCTCGACGGCCCGTCCTACTCGGGAGCCTATCAGTTCAAGGTCAATCCGGGCAACACCACCATCGTCGAGGTGACGGCGGTGATTTTCACCCGCAAGGCGGTGCAGCGCCTCGGTATCGCTCCGATGTCCAGCATGTTCTGGTTCGGCGAGAACTCGAAACGCCGCTTCGACGATTTCCGCCCGGAAGTCCATGATTCCGACGGCCTTGCGATCCGCATGGGCACCGGCGAGCGGCTCTGGCGTCCGATTTCCAACGACTCCGGCAATCTGGAGTTTAGCTCCTTCGACATGGAGAAATGCGACGGCTTCGGCCTGCTCCAGCGCGACCGCCGTTTCGGTGCTTACGAAGACGGCGAGGCTGCCTACCATCTGCGTCCGTCGCTGTGGGTGGAGCCGACTTCGAACTGGGGCCCCGGCCGCGTCACGCTGATGGAAATCCCTACCAGCAACGAGCTTTCCGACAACACCGTCGCCATGTGGGAGCCCGCGCACGTCCCGCAGCCGGGCGACCGCGTCGAATTTTCCTACCGCCAGCATTGGACGATGAACGAGGATCCGTCGATGGCGGACGGCCACGTGGTTGCGACCCGCACCGGCATCCACGACTGGCAGCCGGAGCAACGGACGATGATCGTCGAATTCGCAGGAGCGGCGCTGAACCAGCAGAGCGAAACCCCGCTCTCGGCAATGGTGCAGGCAGTCGGCACCGGATCAGACCGGGTGAAGATCCAAGGCGTCACCGTGCAGCCGATCCCCGATGCCCGCTGGCGCGTCGCGTTCCAAATCGCACCCACCGCCGAAGTCGGCAAGCTGGCCAACATCGGCCCGATCGAACTTCGTTGCTGCCTGAAGCGCGGCGATAATTTCCTCACCGAAACATGGGTCCACCGCGTCACTCCCTAGATACCCTTCGCCCCCTCAACGAGCTGGAGCTCAACGAGTGGGAGGAAGCCTACGCCGCCGTCGAGGCCTACCTTCAAGCACTGCGCCTGCGAAACCGCCTGCTCGTCGCGGAGCTCGTCCGCAGCATCCTCTGGCGCGCTTCGGCCCGCCGTGTGGATGAGCCGGAAAAGGCCGCCCGCCTGCTGGCGATGGAGGAGGCGCTCTCCGAAGTGGCCGAGTGGACACAGGACGTGCTCGACGTGCCGCTGGAAAACCGCCGCCTCGCCGCGCGCGGCCGGCTCGCCCTGTTGCTCGCCGGGATGCCCGGGAAATGGCAGGGCGTTTTCCTCACTCCCGCGCCGTGGCCACCCGAATTCGTGGAGGCGATGAAAAAATCCTACCTCGCGGCCGGTCCGCAGTTCGCTCAACTGACCATGATCCCCCGCCCTCTCGAACTCAACGCCCTCGGCAGCGGCGCCGCCCAGTGGTGGGCCACCATGGACCGCAGCCCGATCGTCCGCTACGTGTTCACCACGTTTTTGTTAGCCACCCTCGTTTTCACCGTTTGGTTCATCCTGCTAGACTGACTCATGGAAATTCCCGAACCGCCGCCCGGTGATCTTTTTCCCGGCGACTCCACCAAACCCTTCTTCGGGCGCTTCCGCATGGTCCTGCGCCGCACCATCTTCTTCGGTAGCGTCGTCATTGTGAACGTTGCCGCCAGCCTCTGGCTCGCCGACCTGTTCTGGCGCATGGGATTTCAGAAAGCCCACTATCCGCTGCTGGCCATTTTCATCATCCTCAACGGCCTGCTCGTGCTCGGCTCGTTTCACGCCGTTTTCGGAGCCTTCGACATGCTGATGGGCCGCAAGCGCGCCGTCCGCATCACCCAGCTGGCTGATGGAAAAACCGGCCCGCTGGCGATGCGCCACGCCGTGGTCATGCCCGTTTACAACGAGGACAGCGTGCGCACCTGCGCCCGCATCGAGGCCATCTACCGGTCCATCGAGGCGACGGGCCATCTTGAAACGTTCGACTTTTTCATCGTCAGCGACACCCGCGACCTCGATCTCTGGATCCTTGAAGAAACGTCGTGGACAAACCTCTGCCGCCGCCTGGAAGCGTTCGGAAAAATCTACTACCGCCGCCGCAAGACCAACGAGAACCGCAAGGCCGGCAACATCGGCGACTTCGTCCGCACCTGGGGAGGTCGTTATGAATCGATGCTCGTGCTCGACGCGGACAGCCTGATGGACGGCGCGGACATCGTGAAGATGGCCCGCATCATGGAAGCCTATCCGCGCCTAGGGATTCTCCAGACGCCGCCGAAGCTCATCCGCGGCTCGTCGATTTTCACCCGTCTCCAACAGTTCGCGATGCGCCTCTACGGCCCGCTTTTCATCCGCGGCCTGAATTTCTGGCAGCTTAGCGGCGGCAGTTACTGGGGCCACAACGCGCTTATCCGCCTCAAGCCGTTTTCCCAGTACTGCGAGCTTCCCGCCCTGCCCGGCCGCGAGCCGTTCGGCGGACGCATCCTCAGTCACGACTTCGTGGAAGCCGCGCTGATGGTGGCGAAAGGCTGGGAAGTCTGGCTCGCCTGGGACATCGAGGGCACCTACGAGGAAGCCCCGCCCACGCTGATGGACCACCTCATCCGCGACCGCCGCTGGTGTCAGGGAAACCTGCAGCACATGTGGCTCATCTTCGCCCGGAAACTGCCGTTCTCCGTCCGCATGCACCTTTTCATGGGGATCATGGCCTATCTGGGCAGTCCGATCTGGTTCCTGTTCCTCGCGCTGGGCACTTGGATCGCCTGGGACCGCTCGGCCAGCGACCTCAGCCAGCTTCCTTTCGAAAACTACGCCGCACGCCTGTTCCACATCACCGGCGTCCAACAGAGCATCATTCTCACGATCTTCATCTTCGGGTTGCTCTTCATCCCCAAGATCCTCGCGGTCACCGGCGCCATCCTAACGACTTCCATCCGCCGCTCGTTCGGCGGATTTCTGCCGCTTGTCGTCGGGGCGACGCTTGAGACGGTCGTTTCGATGCTGTTGGCGCCCTGCATCATGGTCGCCCACACGATGATGGTGCTGAGCATCATATTAGGGCGCGCGGTAGGATGGGGAAACCAGAACCGCGAAACCGACGGCACCACCTGGGCCGACGCAATCCGTTTCCATGCCGTGCAAACGCTCCTCGGCCTCGCATGGACCGGCGTGGCGCTGGCCATCGGCTACAAGTCAAACATCCAAGGCATCGGCATCGTCGGCAAATACGCGTTCGCTCTTTGGATGATCCCGATCCTTGCCGGTCTGCTCCTCGCTGCTCCTGTTTCCGTATGGACCAGCCGCACTCGCTACGGCCGCGCGCTGGCCCGCCGCGATATCCTCGCCACTCCCGAAGAGCTCAATCCGCCTGAAATCATCAAGCTCGCCGACAACGCCACCGCCGCCGTCGATCCAGCGCTCGACGCCTCGCTCGAAGCCCGCCGCGGTGTGGTCGCCGCCGTGGTCGATCCCTACGTGAACGGCGTCCATGTTTCCCTGCTCGACCAGTCCGAGTTCAAGGACATCGACGAAGCACTCGCCGAACGCTGTCTCATCGAAGGCCCGGCCGCCCTTTCCAAAAACGAGCTTTCCGAACTGCTTTACCTCGCGCCCGCGATGCTCATGATGCACCGCGCCGTCTGGCTGCGGCCGACGGAAAGCATGCACAGTGTCTGGACCCAGGCGGTGGAAAGTTATCGCCGCCGCCTCGACCAACCCGCTACCGTCGAACTCAGTTAACCCACGCTTTCTCATGCTCCAGATCAACCCAGACCTCACCGATCTTGTTTCCGACGCCGCGAGCGGCCTGCTCGACCGCTTGCAATCCCAAGCCACCATCACCGCCGCCGCTCCGGGCCGCGTCAATCTCATCGGCGAGCACATCGACTACTGCGACGGCTTTGTCATGCCCTTCGCGATCGACCGCTACATCGTCATCGCCGGCTGCGCCAACGGCACCACCAACGCCCGCATCACCTCCGCCATCAGTGAGGAAATCGCCATTCTCGATCTCAGCGTGCCTCAGGAAGTCAGCGAGCCGAAATGGGCGAACTACCTGCGCGGCGTGATCCGTGGTTTCCAGGACCGCGGCCACCACATTCCCGGCTTCGATGCCTACATCCTTTCCTCCGTCCCAGGCGGTGCGGGACTTTCCTCGTCCGCCGCCCTCGAGTGCGCCACCGCCACTTTCCTCGAAGGACTTCTCGACACCGTGTTAGACACCCGGGAAAAAGCACTTCTCTGCCAGAAGGCCGAGCATGACTTCGCCCACGTCCCCTGCGGCATCATGGACCAGTTCGCCTCCGCCTTCGGCAAGGCGAACCGCCTCGTGCTGATCGACTGCCAGACAGGAGAGCCCGAACTCGTCCCGTTTGAAAATCCGGATCTCACCGTCCTCATTTCCAACACCATGGTCCATCACGAGCTTTCTGATGGAGGCTACGCCACCCGCCGCAGGCACACCGAGGAGGGCCTCGCCATTCTTGGAAAAAACTCCTGGCGCGACGTCACGTCCGCGGATGTGCAGGCGCATTGGGAAAAACTCGGCGAACCGATCAACCGCCGCGCGCGTCACGTGGTCGGGGAGATTTCCCGCACCATCGCCGCCGCCGCCGCGCTTGCTAGAAACGATTTCGAAACACTCGGACCGCTGATGGCCGCCAGCCACGATTCGCTGCGCGATGACTTTGAAGTTTCCTGCAAGGAGCTCGATCTGATGGTCGAGATTGCCAGGAAAATCGGCCGCAACGGCGGTGTTATCGGAGCCCGCATGACCGGCGGTGGTTTCGGTGGATCCACCGTCACGCTCTGCGAATCCCGCAAGGCCTCGGAAATCGCCGCCACGCTTGCCAGCGAGTATGAGAAGGCCACCGGCATCACGCCGCAGATCTTCGCCTCACGCCCGTCGCAAGGCGCGCATCTGGTCGGCAAGTGAGCCGGGAGTCGCCGCCAGTTCGCCACGCAGGCCGAACCGTTCCGCGGCGAATCCGAAAATGTGCCCGCGCGACTTGCTGCTCGATTGCAGGCCCGTCATCCGCAATTCCTGCGGCTTCTCCGTCGTCGGAGCGCGATGAAGAGGAAACCATGGCGGTTTAAAAAACTTGTTCTCCGGCTGAAAAACGCACACTACTGACGCATCATGAGAAAGTCCTTTTTCAGCCTGGTTCTTGCAGCATCGGCCTTGATCACCCCGCTGCATGCCGAGTTCCGCACCTGGGCCAATTCGGGAGGCGTCAGCATTGATGCCGAACTCGTCAGCTCCGAGGGCGGAAACGTCACCGTCCGGCTGCGCAGTGGCAAGCTCTCCACCTTCCCCCAATCCAAGCTCTCCACCGCCGACCAGGACTTCATCAAGGCCAGCAAGGATGCCAAACCCGCGGAAACGAAGCCCGCCGTCGAGTCCAACCGCAAGGCCAAATGGTTGACCAAAATGGACAAGGCCCAGGAGCAATCCGCCGAAACCGGACTACCGATCCTCGTTCTCTTTACCGGCACCAGCTGGTGTCCCTACTGCATCAAGTTGGAAAAAGACGTCTTCTCGCAGTCGGAGTTCAAAACATTCGCCGACCAGAATCTCGTGCTGCTGCTGCTCGATTACGGTCCTGGCGGCACTCCGAACAACAAGAAGGACGAGAAACTCGCCAAGGATTATGGGGTGACCGGTTATCCGACCTATTTCCTCACCGACGCCACCGGCAAACAACTCGCAAAAGGCGGCTTTCACGATGGCATCAATCCCGGCGAGTTTTCAAAGTGGGTGAAAGCCGCAGCGCCGAAAAAGTAGGCCAGGCCATCGTCAACAAGCGATTCCCAACCGCTTTTCCAAGACCTGCCACCTCGGTTTCTCCGTGGCCGGGCATCGGAGTCCGCCTCCCCTCTCATGCAACTTCTCCTCAACGAAGCCATCTACCGCACGGTCATCGTCGAGCTGCTGCCGCAGACGCAGAAGTTCCTGTGGATCGTCACGGCCGACATCAAGGACCTGCATGTTCCCAAGGGCCGCCGCTTTGTGCCGCTGCTGGAGATTCTCTCCGACCTCGTCGAAACCGGGGTCAGCGTGCGCCTGATGCACGCCAAGGAACCGGGGCCGCGATTCCGGGAAGACTTCGACAAGTATCCCAATCTCATTTCCAGCGATCTGTTTGAACGGATTCTCTGCCCCCGCATCCACACCAAGGCGGTCATCATGGATGGACGGCAAGCCTTCATCGGATCCGCCAACCTGACCGGTGCCGGCCTCGGTGCGAAAGGCGCACACAAGAGGAACTTTGAGGCAGGCTTCCTCACCTCGGATGCAGGACACCTGCGGGAGATCATGGACTGGATCGACCAGCTCTATCTGGGGGAATTCTGCCTCAAGTGCCAACGGCGTTCGGTCTGCCCGGATCCGATTGCCTAAAAGGAGGCTCATTCCCTCGAAATCACCACCGTGCCTTGCCGTGATTGCAGGAACGTTGCAAATCAGATCTCTAGCAGGAAAACCCATGAATCAACGGGCCACCGCCTCCCCCAGCACTTTTCCAAGACACCAAAAAAGGGAGCCTTTCAGCTCCCCAAGTCGTTGATTTCAAAGAATTATCCCGGCTTGGATTCGAACCAAGGACCAATTGATTAAGAGTCTATGGCTTTCCTCATTATCAATGACTTACGAATGATCATAATTGAGCACGTTTGATACCTGCAACCTGTTGGTTTCTAGTTCATTGAATTCCTCATGAACACGCTCAACGGCGATCAGTTGCAGTCATCGATGCCGGAGACAATTGACAGCGGATTGACAGCCGGAAACAAAAAGTCTCGCTCGAAGACAGTGCTCTCGAAGGGTGATGCGAGGTATTGGCTGGAAGATGGCCGATTGTTCAAAAACCATGGGGGCGCCGAATACTCGTGCCGCTTTACGACATTGAATCGCAGGGAGCATATTTCCCTCGACTCCCAAAATAAGAAAACCGCCGCAGCCAAGGCCGCCGAGATATACTCGTTCATCCAGTCTAGCGGCTGGGACAGTGCTCTTGATCGCTATAAACCCAAGTTAACCACCGAAGCCTTTTCAAAGCCGGTTACCGTTGGCGCTTTGATCGAGGCCGCCACAAAAGTCTCCTCGGCGCGCCGGCAGACGCTAGAAGGTTACGCCAAGGCGCTTCGCCTGATCGTCTCGGAGGTGCATGGTGTAAGCAGCGACGGCAAGTTCGACGCCTACACGGGCGGGCTCAAGAAATGGAGAGCCCGAGTCGACGCAGTTGCCATCGACACGGTCACTCCGGCCGGGATTCTCGCATGGAAGAACAAGCGACTGCGCGACACGGATGGCGACCCTCTCGGCAAGCGCCGGGCCATCGTGACGGTGAACAGCCTGATGCGGAACGCCAAGGCGCTGTTCGGCAAAAAACTCCTGCCTTTCGTCGAGCAGTCGATCACGCTACCGCGTCCCCTGCCCTTCGACGGTGTCACACTCGAAAAAGAGCCGTCCCTCCGCTACGTCAGCAAAATCGATCCGTTCTCCATCCTAACGAAGTCCAAGGAGGAAATGGCCGAGACCCTATCCAGACGACCACAATCGCACTTCTAGCCCTGTCGTTCTCAGGCTCCCATGAACCGCCATTTAGCTTTACGTGAAAGCTTTCGGGCGCCCCGCGAATGTCGCGCCAAAACCACATTGGAATTTCGGAGAGTAGCCCTCGGGGGGGCTTGAAGGCTATCCATCTATCGGATGCACCGATGACTACTTGATGGAACCACGCGCGCGGTAGTAGTCCTTCACCGCCTTGAGGGTGACCTCGGGATGATCTGTGGAAAACGACGCCAGTCCCAGGTCCAGCAATTGTTCATAGACCTTCGGATCCTTGGAAAAATACGGCAGTGTCTGGTAGAGAATGCCGCGCATTGCGAGTTCCTGCCCGATCTCCATCAGAAAAGCACGCGAAGGCGTAAAGGGCTCGCCTGGTTGGATGTCGGTGGCATCCTTGTCGCCGGGCAGCCTCACATGCACCTGCAACTGCGTGATACCGGGAAAGCCCTGCCGCTTGAGCACTTCAAAACGTTCACGTTTGGACTTCTCGGTGCCGCTCATCCACAGAAGCGTGTCGGACTCCGGCACCTGCGATTTCCATTCGAGGATCGTTTCAGGATCCGGTGCCGCCAGTATGACCTGCGCACTCACGCCCGCCGCCTTCACTTCATCGGCAAGTTGTTTGAGATCGACCTGCTTGATGTCCAGATACATATGCCGCTCCGACCTGCCCTTCATCAGCGCCAACACCTCACTGATCCTGGACACGCGGCGACCCTCGAACTGATCTCCGGCCCAGGCACCGACATCAAGCTTGAGCAATTCCTTAATAGTCACATCCGCCACGCCCTTTTTAGCCATCTCGGGGCCGGCACCTTTCACCACGCGCGAAAAGTCCGGATCGTGAAAGGCAACGATGATGCCATCCTTCGTTGTGCGGATGTCCGCCTCCGGATAAGTGCCCAGCTTCCAGCCCAACTCGAAGGCCTCGATCGTGTTCTCCGGTGCGAGTTCGCCCGCACCGCGATGGCTTTGGATGACAAACTCCGCGAGCTTCACATGCTCCGTTACGTTCCACGGTGCTCTCGAAGGCTTGTCTTGGGCGGACAGGATGCCGACGGAAGCAAGCAGCGGAAATAGCGTGAGTGTGAATTGTTTCATGTTGGTCGTTTACACTACGCGACAGAATCCGGGAATGCTCAACAAATGGCGGATTGGGTTGGATGTCCTTGGTTATGGAAGCCGGAAATAATGATCCCCGGTTGTCGGAGCAATTAGGCAGGCATTTCGTGGATTTTCCAAACAGCAACTCCAACTGCCCGGGGATGGTAAGGCACTGGCGGATCCGCCAATAGACGCTTAGCGGAATCCCGCGCAGATTGGCCCCCATCGTTGGAGAAGCCCCGCGAGAAATCGATTACAAACCCACATTCCAGCCATGAAGAATATGACCGCCGTGCAATCCAACTGGGATTGCGTCATCGTTTGCATCCGGTGGTTCAAACCTCTTTTCCTTTCCCGCCTCCGATCGGCCGCCTTCCTGGCCACCGCGATCCCTTGTTCGGGTGCGGAAGTTCCCGGCATTGGCATCGGGATGGGGCCATCAACCCCCTTTGTCATGGAGCGCACGGCACCCGCAAGTGCGGCTGTCTTCAAAGGTATCAGGACCTTCACGCTCGACGCTCCGAATATTTCCCTGAACCCCACGGGTGATTGGAGCATGTTTGTGGCAGTCAAGACTCCCGATTCTTCCGACCACACCACGGGAGTGGTGCTGAGTATCGGAACCCCATCCGACAACCTTTTCACCGATAGCGGTGGGCTAGCCATCACCTGGTGCGCCTATTACGAGAACCCTTGGAGCCAACGGAATTTTTCGTATTCGTTTGTAGTCACAGGCAAGGACGATGCGGGCACGGCAGTGTCCGCACGCAAGCCTGTCAACGGCGGGGCGACGTTCTTTTCCAAATACGTGACTCCGCTGGTCAGCGAGGCGGGATTCAACGATGCGAAGGTACATGGCCTGGTGATTCAACGCCGCGCCGGAGTGGTTGAATTTTGGGCAGTTGGCCCCGCCGGGGCGCGGATGATGGACAGCGGACCGATCGATTCCAGTTTCAAAGGCATCACGGATAAGCCTTTGCGCATCGGTGCCGCGCAGCTGATCACCCAGCCATCGTGGCCGGGAACCTTTTTGGGATATCAGGTTCCCGCACCGGTGCAGGGCCTGGTGATTTATAATGGCGGGTGCATGACTCCCGTGCAGATGAGTCGGCTGTACCAGGGAGCCCACGCTCAGGACGTTCTGCCTCTGCAAGCTTCGCGCGACGATCGCTACTATCCGGGCACGATCACAGCCGGGGCGCTGGATGAGCTGGTCAGTTCTAAATCCGGAATCATCACAGGGACGGGGACGCTGGCCACTGGCGCTTCACTTTTGCCTGCCAGCGTAAGCGATGACGTGATCGTTGACATGGACGGAAACGGCCAGGTTCTGCCACGTGATCCCCCTCCGGCGACCACGACCAAGGCCCGCTTTTGGGGCACGCGGGTGGGCAATCCCACCGATATCAGAATGCGCGCCGTTCAATGGAATACCTCCACGACGGCCCCGGTGGTCGTTGTCGATTGGGTGACCGTCGCTACCGGTGTCGCAAACGGTCAAACCTGGATCGGCGAACTTCCAGGGGTTCCTCATGCTTTTGCAAATTACGACTGTGACGTATCCTGGAAAGATAACGGCGGAAATTGGACGGCTCCCAAGCGGCTGTATCGGCGCTGGTCCGTTGGCATTGTGGTCGGCATCGGGGGACAGTCCATTGTTCAGAAAATGCGCGATTCCGGCGGTACCGTGCGGACGGTGGGCCCGAAGGTGAACGGGTTTATCAGAGCATATTACGACATGAGCCAGAACTCTTCCGGCTATCAGGATCAGGGTCAAAACCAGGGATGGTTCAATCGTTATACCACCAATACAGGGCAAAATTTCGGCGAAACCCGCATGGCGGAGCGGCTCGCGTTATTGGCTGACTGTCCCGTCGGCATCGGGAACTTTTCGGTCGGCGGCTCGCCGATCGCCACCTACTTGGGCAACACGGACAAATGGTCTCGCTGGAAATTATTCATCCAGCGCAATCGCCCGCAGATCGGGATTTGGGGAAATGGTCAGGGCGATACCAACTTATCGAAAACCCAGAGGTTCGCAGCCTTGGATCAACTCCTGGCTCAGTATGATGACGCGGTTCGGACCGCGCCGGGCGGGCCGTGGAATTACAAATTCCTTGTCTATCCGATGAACGGAGACTGGAGCAATGGGGATAATATCCGGACATATGACATGGAGTGGGCCGCTTCACGCGCGGGACAGGGCAAACCCGTCGGGGTGCTTTGTTATACGCTCGATACGATCACGGACGATGGAACTCATCTCGTTGCCAGCGATAGCGGACTGGGCACTCTCGCATACCGCATGGCGGAAACGATCGCCCACGCGGTTGGGTCGATCCCTCATAGCGGTCTCGGGCCGCGGATTGATCGCTTGAACAGCTTCTGGAGTGCGACCGGGAGTGTCACCACTGTTAATATGACGGTTATTCAAAATGGCGGTACCGCGTTGGTCGCCGGCACCGCTGCCGGCGTTTCACCGAGCGGTTTCAAGATCAGTGTGAACGGCGGTGCATTCGCCGCCCCGGCAAGCGCTCTGATTGTGGATGCGACCCATATTACGCTGACCGCAAACATCGCTGGGACGAACTCGGTCGCGGTGACCTATCAGGCAGGCTATCCGGGGACGCTGTCGAAGGCCGCCAATGGCGGAAACATTCCAACCCGGGCACAGGCGGGAACGGACCTCGCAGTCTATGACACTCGCTCTGATGGACTGATTGCGGGGCTTCCCGGGTTTCCCCTGGAACCGATTCCTAGCGCGCATCCGTTGCTCCTCACGAAACAAGGGGGAGTCGCGGTGGACAGCGATGGTGACGGAATTCCGGACCACTGGGAGGACGCGCATGGACTGAACCGAAACAGCGCGGCCGATGCATCACTCGATTGCGATAACGACGGTACCAGCAATCTCCAGGAGTTCAAAAACAGCACCGATCCGTGGAAGACTGCGGACACTTTTCGATTCAAGTCAATCAAGGCCGGGGGCAGCGACGGCAACACCATCGAGCTTGTTTTCGCCAGCGTGGAAGGTTATAACTATCGAGTGGAGAGCACATCGGATATGACCAGCTCGAGTTGGACGTCTTTGGGTGACGTTGCCGGGACGGGCGGAGATATTGAGGTACAAGACTTGGCAGTTATGGCCACTGAGCCGAAAGCATTTTACCGGGTCCGGACCCTTCCATGAATGATCCCGCTTTGCCGGTCCGTTCTTGTTAGCCGACGCTGACCTCGTCGACGGAGCCATTATAAAGCCGCGCCCGGGTAATGAATGTGAGGCTGTCAGGCCATGCGAATGGCTGGAGCGTCCCTCCCCTGCCGGCAGGCCTTTTGTGAATCAGTGAGCAATGACCCCATTCACCCATTCAAGCAATAACCCCATTCATGAAACGTTCTTTGTTCCTCATGTCGGTCATCGGCTTTTTCTTGCCATCGGATGCTTCGGAGGTGAAGGCGGAGTCGAAAACAGTCATCGTTTACGGTGATTCGATTACCGTCGGCGCCAAACTCGCTCCCGCCGAGAGTTCGCGCGTCTGGGTGCTACAAGTCGAAGCGAAATCGAAAGGAACCTTGCTCATGGTGAACGAAGGCAAAGGCGGACGACCGACCGCTTCGCTGCCGGAATTCGACGGGATGCTGAAGCGGCGGGCCAAAGCAGATCTGATGGTCATCGCCTTGGGTGGCAACGATGCCCGCGATATTTCCGGGAAATGTGTTCCGAACGCGCTGAACAACCTCAAGACAATGATCGCGGGGGCTCGTAAAACCTACGGTGCCAAGCTGCGAGTCTTGCTCGTAGGACCCACGAACATCCGCAAGGACGCGCTCGGCCCGTCCAAGCCCATCGCCGATCAGCGCGAGGCCAATCTCCTCGCCCTAAACGCCGCCTATCCCGAAATCGCGAAAACCGAAGACTGCGCTTTCGTCAGTCTCTACGGCGTGCTGCCGGAAGCGGGTCTGGGCCTTGATGGTGTCCATCCCGATGCCGCCGGTCACGATGCGATCGCCAAGGTCATGCTGCCGGCCATTGAGCGGGCGGTCGGCATCACGACGGATTGACTGAACGCTAACACAACTCACGGGATGTCATATCAATTCCCGGAAATGCGCGTCGCGCTATCAGCGGCATTGGTGACCGGCGATGCCGGTGCGGCGGAAACGCTCGCCCCGCCGTCGCCCGGCGCAAACATTCGATTGTGGGAAGCTTCATTGCGCCGTCCCGGGTCATCTGGCCTCTCAGTTTCATGCAGACCCGGTTTCAGGGTTTCAGCGCAGGACTGGGTTTGGGTATGGCTGTCCCGCCAAAGAGCTCTTTGAACCTGGCCGCCGATTTTGGGAAAATGGTCTTGTGGGCATTTCCGTTGAAGCCTGGGGAAAGTTGGTGTCCTCCGTCTGGTGCCTCGACGTCAAAGTAGCAGTGAAACAGAACATGGTTAGCCGGGTCGTTGATGAACTTATGCACCTGCTCGATGTAATGGACATTATCCATGCCGCCATGCCCGTCGCCTCGTTTGCAAAGGCCCCACTCGGGAATGGAGAATGGTTTGTTGTGTTTGACTGCGAAGTCTCTCCAGAACTGCAGCCCATGGCTGCCTTTATAGATCTCATCCCAGGCTTGGTGTTGACGCTTTTCAATTTCTTCAGGGGTCGCGTCTTTCGGCCATGGGTAGATATTTTTCGCCCAGCTTTGGTCATAGAAATCCAATCCGACAACATCCACATATTGATCTCCGGGCCACGCCTGGTCAGCGGGAAATTGGAGCCAGCTTTGGGCCGGATTCCAGCAATACAGCAACTTTTCCGCGCCCGGCACCGCACGCATGGTGGTGACGATCTGTTGCCAGTATCCGATAAACCCTTTGACGTCATCGCTGGCACGCGAGGTGTACCAACCACCGTTGAATTCCCAAGCGATCCTCAGGATGCTGTCTTCCAAACCGTATTTAATCAGGTTGTTCGCCAGAATCTTGAAGTGTGCGTTGTACTCGCCGCGTGCTCCGGCCGCGTGGGAGACGGGCACATACTTGCCGTCTTTTCCCTTCGGTCCGCCCCGGTCCCAGCCGCCTGGCAAAATCGCAACGGATAGGATCAGACGGCGTCCGGGAACGGCCTTTTTCCATTTTGACCATTCTCCGAGCTGCCAGTTCCCGCCTTCGATGGCGTCCCATCGCTCGGTGGGAGTGAAGTCCTCCGCCCAGACCACGGGTTGGTTTAGCCATTGGGCATAAACCTCATTGGCAGCGGCACCGCCGGATTTGTTGGCGGCCCCCCATCGATAGACAGCTATTGCCGGGACGGATTGCGCGACCGCCTGTGGCGGGGAGGCAGTGGGCGCGTTCTGAGCGTTCGCCGACGTGATTGGCGCGCCGAGGGATAAACAGCAGAGGATTAGCCCTAGGAAATTGCTTTTGAAGTGAGGTCCGTACCAATTGGCGGATCGGGGAGTATGGAGGGCGGTCATTTCGTCCACCCATTTTTCCAAGGAGGCGTGGGTGGTTAGGTTTCGTTTGCTCATGGCACCCGTATTGGAGCGGCCAATTCGACTCATAGCAATTCGATTCAGATGGAAGGGCATTGGCGGATCCGCCAATAGACGCTTTGCAGAATGCCGGGCAGATTGACCCGGTTGTTGAGGAAACCCGTCATGAATTCGATTCGGAAACCCATACCCTTTCCTTAAGAACGATGACCGTCGAGCAGATCCGATCGGGACTGCTCGATCGATTGCATCCCGCAGTAACAAGCGGAGGTCAGCCCAAAGCCCTTTTTTGCACAACAATTACAACTACCCAAATCCCAGAAACAAAAAAACCGCTATGAAACGCAAAACCACACGATTCGCCCCCTTCACATCCCCCGCCTGCATGTCGGTCGCGGTCGTCGCCGCCTTCACTTTCGGTTCCTCCGCACTGGCGGCACCGCTTTACTGGGATGGAAACGACATCGCCGCCGGCGCTGGAGATACGGCTCTTCTGCTCAATAAAGTGTGGGGCACGGATGCCGTATGGAATAGCGATCTCGCCGGAGTGACGAACACCTTCACTGCCGCCACCACCGTCGCCGACGATCTCTTCTTTGTCGCCGGTCCGAGCGCCATCAGTGGTCAAGTCGCCTTCAATCCCACCGTCACGGGCACCCAGTCGGCCAACAGCATCACCTTCCAAAGCTCTGGCGCACAGACCCTCAGCGGCGGGGCGATCAATCTGGGTGCAGGCGGTCTCGTCGGATCCCAATATGCCTATGGCACCACCGCCCGCGGTGCGGTCACGATCAGCTCGGCCGTTGCATTGCTTGCCAATCAAAGCTGGGTCAACAATGCCACCACCGCGATCACCGTCAGCGGAGCCGTCAGTGGCACGGGCTTCGGCATCACCAAAGCGGGCACTGGCTCACTCACACTTTCCGTGGCCAATTCCTATAGCGGCACCACTTCGATTCTTGCGGGCACGGTGTTTGCTGGTAGTTCTACCAGTTTTGGTGCCGCCACCGACGACGTTCTCCTTGGGAACACTTCTGGAGCCGCAAACGCCGCGATGACGATGGGGGGAACCAACATCAGCCTGTCCCGCAATGTGACAGTCCAGTCAGGCAACACGGGCACCATGACCCTCAACGCTGGCGCGGGCACAAGTTCGTTCACGGGTAAATTAACCCTGGGATCAGCAGGCGTGGGCCACAACGTAACCCTGAGTGGGGCAGGTGCGCAAAATGGCGGGGGCTTCACGGGCATCATCGCGGATCCGACGGGATTAACGGGCCCGGCAGGTGTGGTGACATTCAACCAGACCTTTAACATCAATTCCTTTGGTAACGCGAACAGCACGTTCAGCGGAGGAATCAGCTTCAACAATGTAAACTCGGGCAATAACAATAATTTCGTTGCCTTTAACGCTGGGAATATTTTCGGAACGGGACCTGTAACCATCAACGGGCTGATCACCAGGCAATCGGGTAGTAACAATATCACTGGAACGAACAACCAGATTTGGAATGGTGACTGGACGAT
>JBDSNC010000151.1:0-10515 GCA_039915545.1 Luteolibacter sp. | reverse complement strand
GTCCGCGCGGACGACCGCTGGCCGGGCAGGATGCGGGAAATGAAACCGGCGTGCGCGCCCAACGCCTCCGCCATGTTCGACACCAGTTGCACGAAAAACTGCTCGTTGGAGCTCGCGGAAACGCTTGCCGCCACCTTCGTCACCGCCACCTGCATGCGCCGGCGCTCGACCTGCGAGCGGATGTTGACGATACCGAACGCGAGATCGTCCGCGAGTTCCTGCAGCAGCTTGAGTTCGTCGCCCCCCGCCTGGTTGATTTCTCCGGAATAGAGCGCTAACAAACCGAAGGTGCGCTCCTTGTCGCGCAGCGGCAGGCAGATCACACTGCGGTAGCCGCGCTCCTTCGCCTGTTCCTGCCAGTAGAAAAACTCCGCATCGCGGGTAATGTCCTCGCAGACCACCGCCTGGCCGCTGCGGATCGTCCGCCCTGCGGGACCGCGGCTGATCGGATCGTTTTCGTCCCAGGTGAGCCTGATCTGCTTCAGATAGCCGCTTTCACCACCGGCCAGCGCCATCGGGATGATGGAGCGTTCCTCGTCGTCCGCCGTGTAGCCCACCCACGCCATGCGGTAGCCACCGGTCTCCACCGCGAGATGGCAGATGTCCTTCAGCAACTCATTCTCATCGGAAATCCGTGTGAGCGATTCACAGCACGAGCTGAGCATTCTCAGCGCCCGGTTGGAGCGCGCGAGTTCCAGTTCCGCCAGCTTGCCCGCCGTGATGTCCCGCGCCACGGCGAAGACCTGGCGGGTCTCCGGCAGCGGATGCGAGCTCCAGGAAAGCCAGCGGAACGAGCCGTCCTTGCAGAGGTAGCGGTTTTCTATCCGGATCGCGCTGCCCTGCTTGAGCTCGCCCCGCGCGCTCAGCGTGGCCTCCCGGTCGTCGGGATGCACGAAATCCACCGACGGACGGCCGGTCAGCTCTCCCGCGCTCCAGCCGAGGCAATGCGTCCACGCCGGATTCACCTGCTCCAACCTGCCGTCGAAACCGGCGACGCAGAGCAGATCGCCTGATAGATTGAACAAACGGTCGCGCTCCTGCTCCGCCTGTTTCCGCTCGGTGATGTCCTGGCAGGTGCCCATCGCACGCACCGGATCTCCCGCCTCATCGGTGTAAACCTGCCAGCGTTCCTCCACATGCTTCGTCCTGCCTCCCGCCAGCAACAACCGATGCTCGATCGAAACCGGCATGAGGTGTTTGATCGATTCAAAAAACGCCTCATCCACCCGACTGCGGTCGTCCGGATGCACGAAGCTCAGGAATTCCTCATGTGACGGTCCGGCGTCCGGGCGCACGATCTCGAAAATCCGATAAATCTGCTCCGACCACCGCACTTCCATCGTCCGCAAATCCGTTTCCCAGCTTCCCACCTTGGCCACGCCCTGCGCCGCGACCAGCAGCGCCCGCTCGACCTCCAGCATCTGTGCCAGTTCCCTTTGCTCCCGCTCGCTTTTCGCCAGCGCCTCCTCGGCCTTCCTGCGTACGGCGATTTCCTGCCTCAGGGCAAGCACCGCAGCTTCCAGCTTCATGTTCTCCTCAGTCATGGAATATCGTCATGGAATATCGTCATGGGTGCGCCGGCTGTCCCGTCGAGGACCGTTCTGAGCACGGTCAGCAGGGCAGCGGCGCTATAGGGCTTCGGCAGGAAATTCCGCACGCCGTTATGGTTGATCCCACTCGTGGGGATGATCCTCGCCACAGGATTCAGCTTGAGAAGCTCGCGGATGGTCGCCGGCCCGTCCATCACCGGCATCAGCATGTCAGTTAGGACAACCGCGATCTCGTGCTTCCGTTTCGCGTAGATGGCCACGGCCTCAGCTCCGTCGGCGGCTTCGATGACCCGATAGCCGAACGCCTCCAGCGTCTGCCGGGTGACCCGCCGCAGTGAGGATTCATCGTCCACGATGAGGACGAGCTCGCCGTTTCCACGCGGCAGTTCCAACACCGGCACCGCACCGTTTTCCGGAATCCGGGCGGCGAGCGCAGGCAGATAGATGCTGAATTCAGTGCCTTTGCCGATCCCGCTGCGGACGCGGATGAAACCTCCGTGGCTCTTGATGATGGCGGAAGTGGTGGAAAGTCCCAGCCCGGTCCCCTTGCCCAGATCCTTGGTGGTGAAAAACGGTTCGAAAATGCGCTCCACCACTTCCGGCGGCATGCCGCAGCCGGTGTCCTCCACACGGAGCAGCACGTGCGGGCCGGGTTTCCCCTCCGGGTCCATGCCCACGCATTCAGTATCCAGCGTCACGTTCTCCGCATAAATCGTCAGCCGTCCGCCTTCGGGCATCGCGTCCCGCGCATTTATCGTTAGATTCAGAATCACCTGGTGAAGCTGGGTGTGATCGCCAAGCACGGACCACAGGTCTGGCGAAACGTCGCCGGCCACTTCGATGTTTTTAGGAAAGGTCTCGCCGGCGATTTTCGCGATCTCACGGATCAGCGGACTCATGTCCACCTCGATCCGCTGCCCTTCCACTCCGCGGGCGAAACTGAGCACCTGCCGCACCATTTCAGCACCGCGGCGGGCGCTGCTTTCGATGGTGGTGAGGATGTTGAGGCGCGCCGGATCGTTCTCACGCAGCTTGAGAAGATCGATGGACATCATGATCGGCGCGAGCACGTTGTTCAGGTCGTGCGCGATGCCGCCGGCCAGCGTGCCGATGCTCTCCATGCGCTGGGCACGCAGGAACTGTTTTTCCAACTGCCGCTGCTCGGTGATGTCGCGGGAGATGCCGATGATCCCCACGACGTTGCCCCGGCCGTCGCGGTAGGGAGCCTTCTTCGCCTGATAGACCCGGGTGACCCCCACGGCGGTCAGCACTTCCTCGCTGGTATGTGCCTGGTTCGACCGGATGACAAAACCGTCGTTCTCGCGGATGATCCGCGCGCCGTCCGCGCCGAAAAACTCCTCGTCTTCCCTACCTAGCAGATCTGGGGGATTCAGATTGACGAAGCCCGCTGCCGCCGCGTTTGCGAAGAGATAGCGGCCTTCCAGATCCTTCACGAACACGGCGTCCGAGGTGCCGTCCGCCACCGCGTGCAGCAGGTCGGTGGTGCGGCGGATTTCAGCAGCGGTGCGCTTCTCCCCGGTGATGTCCTGCATCTGGGAAACGAAGTGAACCGGCTGTCCAGCATCATCCCGCACAAGTGAGACGTTGAGATTGATCCAGACAGTGCCGCCGTCGATGTGAAAATAGCGTTTCTCCATCTGATAGTTCACGAACCTGCCTGCCAGCAGATCCCGCACGTTTTCTAGGTCCGCGTCGAGGTCGTCGGGATGCGTGATGTCCTGAAAGGTCCGTTGCAGGAGTTCGGCCACCGTGTAGCCGAGCATCGCACACAGCGAGCGGTTCACACGGATGAAATTCCCCAAGGGCGAGACCAGCGCCATCCCGATCGCGGCATGTTCGAACGAGCTGGCGAACTGCTGCTCGCTCGCCCGCAGCGCCTGCTCCGCCTCCAGGCGCTTCTGCTCCTTGTGATGCGAGTCAACGGCGAATGAAATCTCCTCCGCCACGGCCTTCAGCAGCTCCACCTCGTCGGGCTGGAAATAGCCTGCCTCTCCGACGCCGATGACCAGTGCGCCGATGGTGACGCCGACGCGTTTGATGGGAAACGCGGCACTCGCACGGAAACCATGGCGCAGCGCCTTTTCCCGCCACGGCACCATCCGGGGATCGGTGCTGAAGTCATTGCAGAAATCATGCACTCCCGTCCGCAGCGTGGTCCCTAACGGACTTTGACCGAAGGGCCCGTCATCAGTGGTCACCGTCAGATCGCGCAGGCCGTCCAAGCTCTCGCCCGTCGCCGCCATCACCCGCACGCTTCCGTCCGTTTCATCCAGCCCGGCGATCCATGCCAGCCGCAGATGGCCGTCCCGCACCACGATGCGGCAGACGTCGCCGTAGAGTTCTATCTGCGAGGATTTGCGGACAATCGCATCGCTGACCTTGCTGAGCACCGTGTGCAGGCGGTTGAGACGGTGGAGGCGGATCTCCACCAGTTTCCTGCCAGTGATGTTCGAATGCAGGATCACCGCGCCGGCCATCGAGAACTGGCTCAAGGGTGTCACGGTCAGTTGGAACCAGCGTTGCACATCGGGCGAATGGCAGGGATACTCCAAAGTGAAAAGGCCCAGCTCGCCGCTCAACACCCGCCGGATGCCGTCCGCCGCCGCTTTTGCCTCGTCCGCGCAATCGCCCGTCGCCTGATCGCAAACCTCCAGATAATTCTGCCCCACCCCGCAACCGGAACCTTGCGGATTATTGTCCAATGTGAACTCCCGCCATGCCTTGTTCACGGAAAGGATCCACCCGCCTTCGTCCACCAGTGCGACGTGGGCGGGCAACGCCTCGAGGATCGTCTCCTGCATTTCCACCGCCTGTTTCCGGGCCCGCTTGAAAAGCAGGGCCGGTGTGGAGCCAGGATCGTGTTGCGGGCGTTTCACGAGGTAGTTCTCCAGCGCCGTTTCGGCTTCCGAGAAACGCGTCATCAGCTCCGACAAATCCGCATCGGGGGCGTCTTGTCTGGTGGATTGCGGATTCATCGGAGTTTCAAATGCAGGAGTTTCCGGAAGAGCGGTGCCAAGTGGCCCAGCAGTCTCCGGGCCCTATCAAACAAGCGGATTTCACATGGACTCAGGACCTGCCCGTCGATCAATCATTTCACTTTCCTTAACGAAGGGAAACTTCCAATTCCAGCCATCCCCCACAAGGATATTCTCCGGGCGCGAAACCCTCGAATCCGCGCTTCGATCCCCCGTTTCGGCAAAAGCCTGCACGAAATGCAGGACATCGCCACAACCCGCCCCGCCCGCACAAACTCCCGATTGGGATTGACCCGAAATATCCGAAGCGGAAGTCTCTTTTTCATGATGCGCTACAAACCCGCCATGACCGCCGTGGCCCTCGCCGCTCTCTGCTCCACCGCTTCCGCAGGAATCATTTTCGGGCCCATCCGTGCCAAGACCGGCGAGAGCATCCGCCTCGTCACCAATTCCGGTACTCCCGGCGGCACGATCCAGAAAACCATCGGCGGAAAATCCAGCGCCGGCACCATCCTCCTCACCCGCGAGCGCGAACTCGTCTGGACCTTTCGCGATCCCGCAGCCGACGGCACCCGCCGCGGCATGGTGAAGGTGGCCAAAATCTCCACCACCTCGAAGACCGTGATCGAAGGCAAGGCCGAGACTTTCACCGACACCAGCCCGCTCGTCGGCAAGATGTTCGGCATGTCGAAGTCCCCGAAAGGCGACTGGAAATTCGAACTCGATGGCTCGGTCCCGCGGGTCCGCGTGGAGAAGGAGATCGAGGAGCTCAAGGTCTATCTGAAACGCGACTGGTATCCGGCCCGCGACGTGAACGTGGGCGATTCATGGGAATTCGATCCGGCTTGGGTGAAAATGGTGATCCAGCGCGATTTTTCCGGTGCCCAGACCATCGGCACCATGCGCCTCCGCCAGGTCCGCAATTCCTTCATGCGCCGCCTCGCCGTCATCGATGTTTCCATCCAGAGCACTGGCGCGAAGTTCCAGTCCGACGGCAGTTCCGGAGAAGGTACCATCGACCTCACCGGCCAGGTCATCGTGAATCTGGAAACCATGCTCGACGAATCCCTCGAACTGAAGGGCACCATCACCACCAACGCCCACAAGCCGGGAGAAACCACCAAATTGAAACTCCCCGTCCACCTCCTGGCCACCAAGTCCTTCGTCCGCAATCCTGCCTTCCCCTGACCGGGTTTCCCCTCGCAAAAGCCGCCAAACCTAATACTCTCCGACCACATGAGACCCATCACCCTTCCGCTGCTCGCCGCCTCCGTCCTCATCGCACTCGGCCTCGGCAGTTGTGGTGTCGAAAAATCCATCGTCCATGCGGAACCCACCAAGTTCCTGAAATCCACCGGAGTCGATCCTTCTGAAAAAAGCACCCGCCTGCCCTTCGAGCACTCCTGGCGGGATCCCGCCGTGGACATGACGAAATACAAATACATCGTCGTCCGCCCGGTCACCACCGCCTACCTCCGCAGCGAGCAGTGGGAGGAAAGCAAGAGCCCGCTGGTTAAAAACAAACGGGCCTATCAGAAGCGCTGCGCCGCCCTCGCCAGCCGCTGGAACAAGAGTCTCGCCAAGTCCTTCTCCTCGCCGCTCTGCATGTTTTACAGAACCACGGACACCAGCCACCCCGGCACGCTGGTGCTGGAAATCGCCCTGACCGAGGTGCGTTTCAGCCAATCCGTCCCCGCCGCCGGCAGCACACCCATCCCGGCGAACGGCATCATCAGCGCGGTCACCGGTCCGCCGCTCTGCGCCTTCGAGTCCCGCACCCGGGACGCCGCCACCGGCAAGCTCGTCACCACCGCCGCGGACCGCCGGGGCCCGGAAATCAAGATCCTCGGCGCGGAAGAAACCACGCTCGCAAAGCCGAACGAAGCCATCTGTGAAGAATGGTCCGAGCAGCTCATGCAGCGCTCGAACCAGGAAATCTACCCGACGGTGAAGCGCAAATGGTTCAGCCTCTTCTGAGAGTCGCGACCATCCATGCGCGTCTTTTGCAAATCCGGCGGCAGTCATTCGCCTGTTGTGCCTTTTCCGGAAATGCCAGACTGCGCCACCACCCTCTCCGAGTGAATCCATCCGCCGCACACTCGTCGCCCATCTTGCACGCGAATTGCTTTATCCCATCCGAACCATGACTCCGAACCAGCCCCCTTACGGAAATCTCACGATCAGCAACCTCGGCCCGCGCCTTTTCCCCTCTCCCTCGCTCAAGCGCGGCTACTCGCCGGAGGGCCCCGCCTGGCACTCGGACGGCGACCGAATCCTGCTCAACGACCACATCGACGTCGTCATGGATGCCATCAAGTTTCACAAACCCCTCAAGTCCATCGAACTCGCAGGCCCGCGTCGCGAGCTGTTTTTCGAACCGTCGAAAACCACCTGCGCCATCGTCACCTGCGGCGGTCTCTGCCCCGGCCTCAACGATGTCATCCGCTCCATCGTCATGCAGGCGTGGTATGGCTACGGCTGCCGCCGCATCCTCGGCATCCCCTTCGGCTACGAGGGGCTGAACCCTGCATACGGCCACGAACCCATCGAGCTCAAGCCCAAGAAAGTCAGCACCATCCACTACTTCGGAGGAACCTTGTTAGGATCATCGCGCGGCAAGCAGGACGTCACCATCATGGCGGACCGCCTGGAGGAACTCGGAGTGAACATGCTTTTCGTCATCGGCGGCGACGGCTCCCAGCGCGGCGCCAACGACCTTTTCCTCGAATTTGAAAAGCGCACGCACCCCATCGCCATCGTCGGCGTGCCCAAGACCATCGACAACGACCTGCTCTACATGGACCGCAGTTTCGGCTATCAGACAGCCTTCACCGCCGCCTTCCAGGCCGTCATCTCCGCCCACACCGAGGCCGGCGGCGCGCGCAACGGACTCGGGCTCGTCAAACAGATGGGCCGCGATTCCGGCTTCATCGCCTGCTCCGCCGCACTCGCCACCGGCGAGGCGAATTTTGTCCTCATCCCCGAAGTGTCCTTCCAGCTCGATGGCGAGAACGGCCTGCTCGCCCAGATCGAGAAGCGCCTCGAAAAACGCGGCCACGCCGTCGTCATCACCGCCGAGGGCGCGGGACAAGACCTCATGGCCGCCTGCGATCTCGGCACCGACGCCTCCGGAAACCAGCGTTACGGCGATATCGGCACCTTCCTCAAGGAACGCATCACCGGCCATTTCAAGGAGAAGAAAACCGAGCTCAATCTCAAATACATCGATCCCAGCTACATCATCCGCAGCGTTCCCGCCGCTCCGGAAGACCGCGTGTTCTGTTACAATCTCGGTCGCCACGCCGTCCACGCCGCCATGGCTGGCAAGACCGGCATGGTCGTCGCCCGCTGGCACCAGCGCTTCGTCCACCTCCCCATGAACCTCGTCACCAGCGGCCGCCGCAAGGTCGATCCTCAGGGCGATCTCTGGCGCTCCGTCCTCGAATCCACCGGCCAGCCCGCCAAGATGGGCCCCCTCGATGCTGAGTGAGAATACTTGGTTGGCGCCCCTCAGTCAGCGTTCTCCAACGTCTCCTCCGCCTTCTCCAGCACCGCCTCCGCCGCATTTTTCAACAGCAGCTCGTCCAGCCGCTCCAGATCGCCGAGAACCCACAACTCCGCGATGAGGTTGCCGTCGAACCGGAACAGCGCGGCCCCGTCCCATTCCACCAGCTTTCCCGTCGGTTCGCATTCACGGAACTCCCCGGTATGAGTTCCGGAGAAGCGCATTTTCGCGAACGCCTTATCCCCCTCGTAAACACATTCCAGAATCTCGCAGTGGTAGCCGCCCAGAGCGCTCCGCACCATTTTCGTGTATTCCTCGAACGCCGCGTGCCCGGTCGTGTCTCTCCCCAGTGAGCCTCTGAAAACGAAATCCTCCGTCAGCAGTTCGGGAATCAGGTGGAAATCTCCCGCATTCCAGATGCGTTCGTAAAATGCCGTGACCGTGTAGGGAGTGCTCATCCCACGACCCTCGTCGCATTCCGACATTTATCCAATCCCCTTTGCCCGCAGGCAGGAACTTTGGGCTGCGGTGAGGATCACCGCTTTGAGAGGCAGTCCTGCTATCCCTAAGACCGTCCACACCATCAAAAAAGCCCGCATCGACGTCATTTCCCGACGAACAAGTATCAAGGAAACGTCGGTGACTCCCCTCAAAGCGGTGATCCTCACCGCACTCCAAAGCTCCCGCTGCAGAAAAAACAACTCCTAACCTTCGCTCTCCATCGGCTTCGTCACGCTCTTCAATCCCACGGACGGAGTCGCCTGATTCGCGTTACTGGTGACTTGGAGCGTCACCATGCAATTGTATGAATGGCGGCCGCGAGCGGTGAACGACAGCCCAACCAACAGATCGTTACCGTCCCATTGTATTGGATCGGAGCCACACGCGAAGTCCACCCACGTCGCGTCCACCCGCCCGAGCGCGTTCTGAACATAATCCGGGAGTTCCAGAATCTTCGCTCCATCGGAAGTCACTGCGACCAGATGAATCGTCGAAATATGGCGTCCGCTCAATACCCGGATCACCACAAACCGGCCCGATTCGTCCCATAGTGCCTTGCAAGTATACTTCACCGCAGAAAAGACCCCATAACCGCTTCCTTCGATCGTCAGCATCGGCTTCTGCGCGCCTTTGGCCTGAACCGAATAGAAGTATTCCGAACCATCCTTGTTCGGATCGTAGTCCGCTTTCCGGGTGATCAGCACCTCACACTTGCCATCCGCCGAACTTCCTCCTGGCACCAGCGCGCTCTCAGCAAACGCGACAGCGCCAAACATCAGACTAGCGGAAAGGGAGGCGAGAATCATTTTCATCGAGATTGGAGAGTTTGAGCAGATCTTCGTTACAGTACATCATCAATCGCTTCGGACCACAACAGTTCCGGCGATGTAATCGTGAAACGCGCGCCGCTTGGAGTTTGTGGCCATGGAAATGATTTCGAGCAAGAACCAGCCCATGCCGGCAAAAGCGAGAATCTGTCCGGTAGGGTTGATGATCTCCGCACCACTGGAATACTGACCAATCACGATCAGATAAATGAGATAGGTCAACGTGAGCGTATTGAGAACGATGTAGCCAATGTCGCGAATGAACGCCTGGCGCAGTGTCGGAACCCGCTCCTCCGACAAATCCAGGACCTTCACATTACTTGCCCATTTGCCTATGGTTTGGCCGTAGCGGGCGTGAAGTAAAACACTATAAAGCCAGTAGAGCGAGTAGCTGATGACACTCCAGACAATCAGAACATAATGCCCACGCTCCGGCGATGTGAAGTAGCTGTCGATGAAGCCGACGGGCAGGAATACAAGACCGTCCACACAACCCGCGCAAAAACGAGGCCAGAATGTTTGATACTTTGTCATTTGATTGTTGAGTGGTTACAGTGGTTCGAGCAAACACAGAGGCCCGTGAGAGTTCCCATCCGCATCTCATAGGGCATTGGCGATTCCGAGGACAACCTCATGCGCCAAAGTGGAACCGGACTCATAGCCAAGCGGCACATCCACTACCTGAAAATTGTGCTCGGTTCGCAGCTCTATGCGGTCCGACGCGTGCCATGTCGCCCACTCCTTCGATTGAGGGCCAATCACCACAATCTGCTGAGTCTGTCGCCAGATTCCATTCTGATCGACAATGCTGATCCAAGTCTTCGCATCACCAAGACCAATAGGTGCGCCAATCGATCGCGTCTGCGTTATCACCACCGTCAGGCCGGTATCACCTAGTGGACGCCGCCCAAGTTCCTTTTGGGTGTCGATCTCACGCAAGGCTGTGACGGTACAGAATCCGACTAGCGTTGCGACAACTGTGAAGATTGCGGATCGTTTCATTTTTGCCGATTAAGGTAGAGACGTCGGTTGCCCGACGCCCCCCTCGCAGATCCCGGCGTGCGGAATTACCGCACCGGGCTCCTCGGAAATGCGCGCAGGTGGAACTTCGGACATGTTTGGATTTCTGTTGTTGG
>JBDSNC010000143.1:0-16067 GCA_039915545.1 Luteolibacter sp. | reverse complement strand
GACCGCATCGCTGCCGGAGATCCAAGTCGTATTGGCAGCCCCGTTCCACCATTGGACCGTACCGAGAAATTGTCCTGATCCTGCTCCGTCGGTCTGACCAGCGACAGCGGCATTCGCGTCCCAAGTCAGCGTTGCCGCCCGTGCTGAGTGAGCGGAGATGCCGACGGCAATCAATCCTGTCACCAGAAATGTGGAGACGCGGTTGGTGTGGTTACGAAGAAACGGGTTGTTATTACGAGGATTCATTTGGGATTTTTAGGTTTGTTGTGATTTCGTCAATAGGCCGAAGACCGGAAGTTGTCCAATGGGTTGTCGAACGCTCGCGGGTATGTAAGGCCCCGTGGATTCGGAAGGATTTTTGAACGCTCTAATGGGTTGTCGAACGGTCGCGGGTATGTAAGGAAACCTCTCAATCTACGGGAAATCAAGAAGCCTGATCTAACCTCCATAGATGGGTAGGGGCCGGAATTGAAAAGATGAGGAACCCGACCCACTCCACTTCTCATGCCCGTGTGGGGGCTGGCTGACTTCGGATTGCCAAGACCGGGCAAGCGTGATGGGGAACAAAAAAATCCCGGCCACTGAAAAATTCAGCGTGCAAAATCCAAGGGGCCGGCCCTGGAGGGCGTTATCCTGAGACTGCGCAGGGAAATCCGCCGGCCTAACACAGTATCAGCGGGACTTGATACTCACCGGCGGCCGTTGATCTACGATGGACCGCACTTGCAGTGCCGAGGCGTCGGGAGTGTCAGTGATCACGAACACCCGGCGCAGGGTGGCGACATATTGCAACTGAAGCTCGGCCGCGATTACCCATTGGTCGTTTTGCTTGTAGGAGAAATTGGTTGGCGCGCGGTTGTATTCGTCAACCTTGGTGACTTTCGGGACGGCGGTGACCTTACCGCCGCCGGGGAGGAGTAATTTCTGGTCGCCAACTTCCAAGGACAAGTCAACGGGGGTCAGGTTGACAGCCTTGCTTTCGCCCCAAGGAAAGGACTTCGGGTCGTCGTCGATCACCACCATTCGGTAAGGAGGAACCGTGCCTGGGGCGGCCGGGACGATGATGACGATCACGCGGCTGGGACCGGTCGGAATCTTGATCGTGGCGGCCAAGCCGGCGAGTGGGTTGGCCTTGTCGACCGTGGCCGAAGTGAAGAGGTTGAGGTCGCCGTTTTCGGTGGAGACCTTTTGGGATTCGGTCAGGCCTTCGTCGGCGAGTTTGAGGGGGAGCAGGGGGCTGTCCACTTTGCCAACAAAAAACTTGGCATTGGGTTTGGCGGAGTCCTGCAGCACCGCGCGGATTTGGAGGGTTGCATCCTTGCCGGCGGCGAACGACGCCGAACATAGTAGGGTGATGAGGATTGGTAAGTGACGGCGGGTGATCATGAATTTAAGGTTACGTTAGGGGATATCCTGCTTTATGAAAGCATCTCAATCCGAAGACCAAAGTCAAGGTTTTCGAGTGGCATCAAAGGTTCTGATAGGATGATGGATCGATGAGCTCATCAATGCCGAATTGCAGCAACCTCAGGCTCCTGCGACCGATCAGTGCTTTCCATCGACTCCAAAAAGAATCCTCACACGTGTATTAGGTTTCCCAGACCTGTTCCATTGACTGGTATGGCCATGATCTCACCCTGAATTCTTCTATCACCCGTGCGGATACTCACGTTCATCTTTCGTTGTTTCTGAAGCACCTCTACAGACGCAAGAAATCGTGCCGGGGAGGAATCCAATTCCCCCGACACGATTTTTTGTGGATAGCCGATCCGGAAGACTTGTTCAGCCGGTCCGCATCGCTGAGCTTCGAATGTCCTAGTTGTTCACGACCAGACGGCCGAAGCGCTTCGTATCCCCGGTTGGCGGGGTGTAGGTCACGGAACCCGCGTTGTTAGCGACCGTTCCTAAAGCTCCGCTGCCCACTGGCACGATTGTCCAGTTGACCAGATCCGTCGATGACTGGACCAAGAAATCGGTGCCGTAGGTGCCAGTATAGCTGCCCCCCTTGGTCCAGGTGACGGTGCCTCCGGACAAAGCCGGGTTGGCGGTGAAACCGCTTCCGCTGAGACCCATGAAGTATTCGATGCCATTGGCCACACCATCGTTGTCGTGATCCTGATTCTTCGTTTGTCCGGGGGCGTTGGCGGCTGCCCATCCGGCATAGCCTGTAGCCACGGCTCCCACTTGGATCCTGCCGGTTCCGGTAATCCGGGCGGTTTCGAATTGGGCACCGGACAACAACGCACCATATACACCTGGCAATTGGGGGGTCACGCCCAAGGTCAGCCCGGTGACGGTATCAGTTCCTGCGTAATTCAGATTCAGAAACGCGGTATCACTGATCGTGACGGTAGAGGCATCCGCCAGGTAGGTGGATTGGAGCGAAAGGGTTCCCGCCGAGACAGTAGTCGCACCTGTGTAGGTGTTGGCACCGCTCAAGGTGGCGGTTCCCGCTCCCATCTTCGTCACCGCGATCGTACCCGTGCCACCACCAATAACAGTAGAAGCCGTGATGGGATGGGTGGTGTCGAATGTCACCGTCTGCGTGCCGGTTGAGCCCGAGGTGACGCTGCCAGCGAGAGTAAATACGCTGTTCCCAGACAGGTTGGTGGCGGAAACCGTCAAATTCTGATTCAATGTCACCGCGCCGTTAATGGTGGCGGCGCTATTCGCATTTCCGGTGCCAATCGCGTAGGTGCCTGTTGTGGCCGCATTACTCGCTCCCACCGTGATGTCGCGAGCGAGCGTAGTAGGATTATTCAGGAACAACGTGGGGCTCAGGTTGTTGGTGATCGAGTTGGCATTGCCCAAAGCGATTGCCGAAGTGGCATTGCCGAGCGCGGTTGCGTTCCCTGCCGATATCGTCCCACTCTCGATGGTTGTCGTTCCCGTGTAGGAGCTTGCCCCGTTGAGGCTCAGTATGTTTGTGCTCAGACCACCGAGGATGAAGTTGCCCGCGCCGGCAATCGCGCCGACGTAGGTGCCTGCGACGGTTTGGTTGACGATGAAGTTCCGCCCGCTGCCGCCATTATTGATTGTCGCTGTATTTGTGAGACTGCTCGGAGTGCTGAGAGTGCCGCTCAGAGAGCCGACAGTCGTATCCACCGCCGTTGCCAGATTGAGAGCAACGCTGGTTCCCGCCCCGGTGTTCGGATTGTTGACCGCCAGAGCGCCGGTTGTAGCACCCAAGGTGCCACCAGTGCCGACAGTCAGGGTGCCCGCTGTCACCGTAGTCCCGCCGGTGTAGGTGTTCGCACCGGTGAGGGTGGCGGTTCCACCTCCCGTCTTCGTCACTGCGATGGTGCCGGTGCCCACGCCGATAACACCGGGGACCGCCATGGCCCCGGAATTAAGAGTCACCGTTTGCGTGCCGGCTGAGCCAGAGATGACGTTGCCAGCCAGGGTAAATACGGCACCGCCCGCGTTCACCGTTAAATTCCGGTTCACCGTTACCGTTCCACTCATGGTGGTAGGGGCTGAGTTATTTTGGCTGCCAATCGTGTAGGTGCCTGCCGTGCTAACGCCCGAGCCCACCGTGATGTCTCGCGTAACAGTGGTCGTGCCACCCAGCAAAAACGAGGGACTCAGGCTGCCGCTGATCGTGGTGGCATTGCCCAAGGCAATCGCCGAAGTAGCAGTGTTGCCAAGTGCAGTGGCGTTACTCACATTTAACGTTCCGTTTTCAATCGTTGTCGTCCCCGTGTAAGTACCTCCGGCTGCAATGACCACCACGCCAGTGCCGGTCTTGGTGAAACCGAAAGCGTTCCCGCCGTCGCCCACGCTGGTGAGGTTAAGGGCCGCTGTGGTGGGACTGAAAATGGCGTTGCCTGTCAGGGTTGTGGCGCCAAAGGAAAGTTGGTAGCCGTTTCCACCGGTTACATTCAGGGTGTTCGCGCCGATGCTCAAGGTTCCGAGCAAGGGCCTCTTGTTTGTGGAAGTTATGCCAGGCCTGTTCACATCAATAGTCGTGTCGGCACCCATGGTGACATTGTTACCAAAAGTGATCGTCTCAGTTGTCGCATTGAGCGTCCCGCTGGCACGGAGTTGGAGGATGCCGCCGTTCAACTTGAGCGCGCTGGCTCCGAACGGGCTGGTCGGGGTCAAACTTGTCAACGCGGTGGTGCCTTGCACGGTGCCCGCTGTCAGCGTGGTGTCGCCGCTGTAGGTATTCGCGCCCGCGAGCGTCGTCGTGCCGCCGGTGGTGTTGACGGTCAGAGCGGTCTTGCCGGTCGAGCCACCATTGCTGATGATGCCACCAAAAGTAATACCGCCCGTGCCCGAACCATCTGCCGTGATGGTAAATGGAGCCACGTCGCCTGTATTTGTGACATTAGCGACGGTGAGGAGGCTGTCGTCGCTGTTTGTCCAGTTCTGGCTCGCTGCAATGGCGATGGGGGAAACGAAAGTGGCTGCATCGGAACCCAGGTTAAGGATGATGCCGCCATTGAGCGTGAGCGTTTGGCCGACAGTGCCAAGTGTGTAAGTTCCCGTGAAGACGTTGAACGTGATGGTATTAGCCGTAGTCGGGCTGGCGAGAGTCACCGCGCCGCTTGCTCCGCCATTGCCGAAGACGGCGTCGCTGCCGGAAACCCAGCTCAGATTGGCTGCCCCGTCCCACCACTGAGCGGTATCAAGCCACGCTCCTGCACCATCGGTTTGAATGCCCGCCGCAGCGTCGGCGTCCCAAGTCAGTGGAGCAGCCTTTGCGGAGTGCGTGGACATTGCCACGGCAACCAGTCCAGCCATCAGGACTGGGGCGAGGCGGTGGGAGGAAATGCGGAAAAACGGGTTGTTTTTAGGAGGGTTCATAGTGAGTTCTTTCTATTTTTTGGCAATGTCTTCAGCGGCTGGGAATCGGGTCGCACGTGAAGGGTTTTCAAGTGATCTGAGGCATTTGAAAGAAGCCTCTCTCTCAACCGGAAATCAAGCAGTTGAATCTAACCTACTCAGATGGGGAGTGATGGAAGTCAAGGGGGGTGGGGTTGATTCTCCGGCCCCCACAAGTGCGGGTCCGAGGGGGGGATTTGGAGGTTTTATTCAATCTCCACTCTTCCCGGGTTCTGTCGCAAGGCTGCGGATCCACTGGTTGAGCACATCAATGGCCACCGTATCCACTAAGTTCCGGGTCAGCGGTGGCATTTGCTCTGCCATCGAGGTCGAGTTCATGTGGCGGTGCATCATCGATTTGGAAAGATCGCCGGCCGCCACGATTTTGGCTCCGTCGATGCCAAAGGTATTGCGCACCTCGCCATTGACGATGCCCTGACTGGCGAGCGGAGTGTCGAAGCGGGCATCCCACACCGCGCCGGTGCCGTTCGGGCGGTGGCACCCGGAGCAGTTGCTGTCGACATACGAGCGGACCCGGTTTTCCAGCGAAGCGCTTGTGTCATCGATGTTGAAAGTATGTTGATAGGTTTTGATGGCATTTTCCTCCATCATGGAGGTGAACATTTGCAGGTAGTTCCAAGTGCGGAGCTGGTTGTCGGTGCGACCGCCGGGATAGGTGAGATTTCCGTTGAGTTGGCGGGTCTTGGGGCCGAGAACGAATCCGGCGTTCGGCGTGTGGCACATGAAGCAGAGTCCGCTTGAGGGATAACTCCAGGTTTGTTCGTGGGTCGCTCCGGAAGCATCGGTAATTTTCAGCACCTCTTCCTTACCCGCGGCATCGACGAGATCCGCATCGCTGTTATCAGCGCGCCAGCGGTAGGTGGCTCCGTAGCCGAAAGTGCCGGAGGCATCGAGTACCAACAAGCGTGTCTCCAACCGCCGGCGGGCGTTGGTAGCCTTGTTCGTCACGATTTCAAAGTGCTGGACGAAAGCGGTGCCGCCCGGCCACGTGAATTCGCCGGTGGGGGCAAAGCCGATTTTTCCCGCGTCCGGGAGGATCAGCCAGTGCTGGGTTTCTGCGCCGTCCGCCCATGCCGGGCTGTTGAGCGAGTAGGGCACGACTCCGGCCTTGGGTGTCAGGTCCTTGTCGCTGAAAATCCCGATGCCTGAGAGCGCGGCGGGAAGTCCGTCCGCAGTGGCGGGAAACTTTACGCTGCTCACTGGCGGAAGGGTGTCGAGTCCGTACGGAGTGTTGCCAGAGATCCTGAGGGTGGCGGCCGCTACGGCGCTATCGACAAGGCCATTTCTTTGGGCGATGGCCTTGATGGTCGTACTACCTGCGGTGAGTTGAAAGGGCACGGTGTAGGCAGGGGAAGTCGCGTCGGGGTTTTTCCCGTCGGTGGTGAAGCGGATGGTCACTCCCGGCGTGGTGCTGGAAATCCGCACGAATACCGGACCCGTGAAACTGCCGGCAGGCGGGGTGATCGCGGGGGGGGCGAGTTGATTGTCGATATTGAAGGCGGCGCTGTTCACTGGAGTCAGGCCTCCGCTGCTGGCGCGCAGGGTGTAACCGTTGCCGGGTTTACCGATGGCGAGTGACTGAAAAGTGGCCACCCCATTGACCGCAGCGACCTTGGTGGTGCCGCCGAGCACGCCCGCTGCCGGATTGCTGTCGAGCGCCAGGGTGATGGTATCGTTCGCCGTATCGACTGTTTTGCCGGCCGGGTCCTGAAACGCAACCTTCACCACGCCGATCGATGTTCCGACGTTGGCACTAGCAGGTTGCTGGATCACCGCGAGCTTGGTGGGGCGGCCGCCACCGGTCCAGCGGACACGCCAGACAGAGCCATTGGTGCTGGCGGTGTTGGCGGCATCCGAGCCACCGGGGATGCCGGCGCGGGCGATATACCACAGCGCCCCATCAGGAGCGGTTTCCACATCGATCGGGCGGTTGATTCCGGTGGCGAAATCGTAGCGAGGCTCCGGCTTTTTAGGGTCGATCGCTTTGATCCAGCCCTTGTAATCGGCGAAAAAGAAGCGCCCGGTGTATTCTGCGGGAAACGCATCCGCTCCGGGTCTTGCCGGATTGTAGAAATCACCGGAGCAAAGCGCGGTACCTTCGCCGCGGCCATGGTCGTAGGCGTATGCCGGGGCGCGGTAGCCCGCTGGCTGGAGCTGGTTGGCGGGCGGGCCATCGATGCCCGGCCAGCCGTAGTTGACCGCCGTGGGTGCGGCGCTGCTGTCGTAAGCCTCGATCTGCTCGTAATTCGCCCCCACCATGCTCAGATAGAGCAAGCCGGTCGTCCGCTGCATGGCGATGCTGAAGGGATTGCGCAGCCCGAGCGCGACGATCGCGCGGTTGGTCCCCTTGAACTCCTTGTAGTGGGGGTTGTCGCCGGGGATCGTTCCATCCCTGTTGATACGCAGTAGTTTTCCTAGCAGGTTGGTGTCGTCCTGCGCGTTTTCGCCGGTAGCGTTCTCGCCGGTGCTGATGTAGAGTTTGCCGTCCTTGCCGAAGTTCAGTCCACCGCCGTTGTGATCGCCCATTTTCGAGAGATCGGTGAGTTCCAGTAGAACTTTCTCGCTGTTGGGATCTGCCGCATTTCCCTTGGTGGTGAAACGGCTGATGCGGTTGTTGCTGGAGGTGTGGTTCTTGTCATCCGGCTTGCGATTATGGGTGTAGTAAACGTAAATCCATCCGGTGCGTGCGAACTCGGGATCGAAACAGACGCTCAGCAATCCGCGTTCGTTCCAAGAGTCCACCTCGGATGAAATGTCGAGGGCCGCCTCTGGTAGAAGCTTGGTGCCGCTGATTACTCGCAGCACGCCTTGCTTTTGGGAGAGAAACAAACGCCCGTCCGGAGCGAAGGTCATCGTTGTCGGATTGAGCCCGCCGGCCACCTGGGTTTCCTCGAATCCGGCGGGCAGGGTCGCCGCACCCACCATGAGAGGCGCGAGCAGCAGGAAAAAAGTGGCAAGCAAAGGTGGGGGACAGGGACTCTGGTGAATGATCATGGATTTGTTTGATTGGATTGGAATTTGTCCGGGCTGTCACGAAACCAGGCTCGCAGGATCTGTCAGGCGGTTCGTTCCCGAGGTCGGTTTTACGGCCCTCGTCGCAAAAATTTGTGACGCCCTAGTTTCCGGGAACGGCTGCAAGCCAAACCAGGAATCAAACCTTCCCCTTCACCAGGGCGTCGATATCGTATTCAGCCTTTCTCGGTTTCCGGCTTCTCAGCGCATTCGCTTCCTCGTCGTTTATGAATGCTTCCTTCGCTGCGTCCCACACCAGAGGGCGCCCCAGCTTCATCCCGATCCATGCGGCCGAGCAGGTTTGCAGGCTCTTCGCTGCCTGATCCACTGGTGCGATGGGGTCCTTGTTCGCGATGATGGCCTCGAGCCAGTTCTGATAGTGGTTCGGGCTTCTCGGCCAACGCTTGTCTTCGCTTGATGCCAGTGGCGCGAGCAGCGTGTTCTTACTGGCGCGCAGGGAGTTGTCCTTCTCCTTTTTCTCTCCGGCGTCTCCGTCGCTGGCGGTCACCTTGCCGGAGCCCCGCGCGCAGAAGATCCAGCCTTCCTCGCCTTCGAAACGGATGCCGTTCTCGAAACTGTTGTCCAGGATCACCTGCACGTTTTCCGGGTATTCCAGCTCGATGTGATAGGTGCTGTGGACCGTCCAGACGTCGCCTTTCATGAAGTCCGCCTTCGCATGGATATTGGAAGGTCCGCCCAGTTCATGGCCCATCGCCCACTGTGCGATGTCGATGTGGTGTGCACCCCAGTTGGTGATCATGCCCAAGCCGAAGTCCTCGGTGGTGATCCACCCCGGTCGTGCTCCCACATCCTTTTGCGAGTGGCAGTGCGCCTCCATGTATTCCTGTTGTGGCGCGAGACCGAGCCAGCGGTCGTAGTTGAAATTCGCCGGCACGGGCATCGCCGCAGGGGCCTGACCTTTGATCTTGTCCAAGCCCACGCCGATTTTCAGCGTCTTCAGTTTGCCCAGCCGCCCGTTTCTAACCGCTTCGCTGGCCGCGCGGAAGGCCGGGAATGGACCTTCGGAACGTTGTTGCGATCCCGTCTGCAGGATTATCTTTTTTGCCCGCACCGCACCACGCAGGGCGATGGACTCGGCGATGTTGTAAGTCAGCGGCTTCTGGCAATAGACATGTTTGCCGGCCAGTGCCGCAGCCGTGGCCACCAGCCCGTGCCAGTGGTCCGGCACGCTCACGACCACGGCGTCGATCTCAGGATCGGCGATCACTTCCAAGTGGTTGGAATAGGTCTTCACCACGATGTTCCGCTCGCCTTTTTTCGTGTAGAAATCCTCCACTTTCTTCTTCGCGATTCCGAGGCGGACACTGTCCAGATCACACACCGCGACGACGCGGCCGATGCCCGTCTTCATGGTCCCAAACATATCTTCCGTCCCCATCCGCCCGCAGCCGATCTGTGCGACCTGGATGCTTTTGTTCGGGGAATTCGCTGCGAACAGCGAACCGGGGAAGATGCCTGGCATCGCGATCACGGCGGTGCTGCCGAGTGCGGTTTTCAAGAAATGGCGACGTTGAATCATGATGGTGTTTTTAATGAAAGGTTTTAATGAAAAGGGTATGAGTCATCACTTCGCCAAGTCGCGGATCTTCACACTCCGGAAGGAAACGCGGTTACCGTGGTCCTGCAACAGGATGTGGCCTTCAGACAGTTCTCCGAACGCCGTCCACTTCTGGTATTTGCTCTTCTCCACGAGGTCCTTCCACTCTTGCGAGCCCCGCTGGATATCGACGGTTTTCACACCATTCAAATAATAAGTGAGCTGCCTGTTGTTCGAGACGATGCGGGCATTGTTCCACTCGCCCACGGGATTCACCTTCTTTTCTTTCGGGGCGGTGATCATGTCATACAGCGAGCCGATCGTCCGATTTCCGTCCCGACCGAGCTTCGCATCCGGATGACGCACGTCGTCGAGGATCTGGAACTCCGGCCCGATGGCCGATCCGTCGCCTTTGTTCAGGCCCGGGTCCACGAAGGTCTTGATGCCGCTGTTTGCTCCGGGAGTGATTTTGAAATCCACACTCAGCTCGAAGTTGGAAAACTTGTCCTTGGTGATGATGTCTCCGGCCGCGGATGATTCCTTTCCGCCTGTTTCCGTGATGGTCAGCACGCCGTCCTTGATCACCCAGCCGTTCTTCGGAAAGTCGGCGCTCTTGATACCGCGCCAGCCCTCGCTGGTTTTGCCATCCCACAGCAACCGCCAGCCGGCGGCCTTTTCCTCCGCGCTGATGACGTTCTGCTCCGGCGGGGAGCTGTCGGCAGCCAGCATCAGGCAGCAGGAGGAAATCAGGAGAATCGGAGCAAGCAGGTATTTCATGGATTGATAGACAGGTTGTAATTTCAAATCGTGGATTGATATTTGTAGATCTTCACAAAGCAACCAATTTCAGCGGGGTCAGCGGGCGGGACGGATCACCATGACGAATCCGCCACCCGGTGACATGCGGGAGCTGATCGCCGTGTAGCGACTGACGGAGGATTTGTTCACCGTGAGTTTGGTCTTCTCGCCGGGGACGTCTGAGAAGGAAACTGCGTTCCATTTGCCTGAGGTTAGGAAATCGGCTTTGATTTCGCGGGTCATGTTCTGGTCGGTGCCGTTGATCGCCGCGACATACCAGGTGTCGCCGGAGCGGCGGGCCATCAGCGCGGCCTCGCCGATCTGGCTGCCGGGCAGGACTTTGGTTTCGTCCCACACGGCCGGCTTGTTGCGAATGAACTCCAGAACCTCGGGAGCCTGCGCTTCGTAGGACTTCGCACTGTCCGCCCAATGGTGGATCGGTGACGTGTATTCGACCGAGGTGGCGAGTTGCGAACCGGCGGTGGTTTTGCCCATTGGGCCGGAGCGGAAGACCGTGGGGGTGAAGTCCGCGGGACCGGTTACGAAGCGGGTAAAGGGCAGTGCCGCAAGATGTTGACGCTCGATGTTTCCGCCCTGCTCCATGCCAAAGATCGCCTCGCGGGTCATCCAGTGAGGCCAGGTGCGCTCTTCCCCCGCAGGTTTGTTAGCACCGTGGAAGTTGATCATCACCTTGTAGCGGGCCGCGATTTCGAGGCTGGATTTGAAGAATGCCAGACGCTCCTGACTCTCGCTGTCCATGAAATCAAGCTTCACACCGACGGCACCCGCCTCGGAGACATTGCGGAAGAATTTCTCCCGGGCCGCCAGATCGCGGATGCGTTCCCAGTGTTCCCACACGATGATCTTCACGCTTTTCTTCGCCGCGTAATCGCAGACCTCCTTGAGGCTGGCCCATTCGTCTTTGCCGTTGCGGTGCCAGCCCATCTTCTTCTCGCGCCACGGGTCATCGATCACGTAATATTGGCAGTTCAGGGAGGCGGCGTCGTCCACGAAACCTTGGATGAGTTCCCACTTCGCCGTGTCCCACTGGCCGAAGCCCCAGGTCCAGAACGAGCGGCCCGGCTTGATCCAATCCGCCTCCTTTCCTTGTGGAAACAGCTTTGAATCGGGTGAGGGAGAGACATTGTAAACGATGCTTTGGTTGACCAGAGCGTCGAGGCTGGCGACCGCAATGACGATGCGCCATGGCGTGGCGATGTTTCCTTCGAGGTTCCAGCCCTTCGTGTCGTCCTCGAAAATGCCTGTGAGGATGTGACCGCGCGGCCCGAGGGTCATTCCGCTGTAGCCGAGAATGTTAGCCTCGGTGATGCACGCAAATCCACCATCAGGCAGCTCGGCGGTCAGGGGCATGGTCACCGGCCGGGTTGCCGCGTTGCCCGCTGCGGTGAACGAAAGGTAGTTGGCTTCGTAGTTATTCGTATTGTGATTGCTCCAGTAGGTAACGCCTTCCGGCAGCACGAACGAAGTAGCCTCGCCATTGACTTTGCGGGTGCCATTGCCCGGAACGAGGTATCGCCACGCCACACCGTCGTCATAGGCGCGGACATCGAGAATCCACGGACTGGTCGCACCTTTGGAGCGCATTGTCATTTTTACTCCCTTGCACTGATCATGCAACGTGCCCGGGGTGAGGGGACTGGGATAGCTGGTGTCCGTGGTGTAGGTTTCCGATGCTCCGAGTTCGACGTTTTCACCCAGATCGACGCCGTCCACGGTCACGCCGAGCGGCGATGGATCGAGCACGGTCTTGCCATCGCGCCGCACACTCAGGACCAGGCGGCCCCTGGACACACCCACACTGGCGGCCACTTTCCCGTTAGGACTGGTGAATGCAATCGGCGTGGCCGGTGCGGCAGGAGCCGCGCCCGAGAAATGCGGCAGAGCCAGCGACCAGCGCGGGACCAGTTCCGGCTTGCTGTCGGTATAGACAAAGCGGGCGTCACACCAATCCGCGTGATCGGAGTTTTGTCCGTCGCCGCCATCGGTGACGCGCAGGTCGATCTGCTTGTATCCTGTCAGATCGACGTCCACGTCCTTCGCTGCGTCACCCTTGCGAATCAGTCCGCTGTCGTAGAGTTTCTTCTCGTCGCCGAAAATCTGGAACGCAACGCTGCCGGTGCCCGAGGCGGAATCGTCGGCACCCACCTTGGCTTTGAAGCGCAGCGAGGATTTCCCATCGGTCATGAACGAGCCCGAGCTCGGTGCGTGCACTCCGGCTCCGCGCTTGAAAAGAACCCCTCCCACGGAGAGAGGCTTGTCCGAGATCGATTTGTTAGCGCGCGAGTTGGAAAAGCCGCTGGCGATTTCCCGGACTGGGAAATCATCGAGCCATGCATCGCCGGCGAAAGAAGTGGAATGACCGAGTGCAAGGAGCACGACGCTGATCACCGGACAGTAGCAAGCGGGGGTGAGGAATCGGTGTGGATGGTGCATGGGATGCTGTAGGGAAAGTCGTCAGGGTCAGTGCTGATGGGATGTCCGAAGTCGCTGGTTCGAGGTTGTCCGGTGGCGGCAATCTGTCAAACGGGACTCGTTACCCGAATGGGGAGTTTTCGATGGAGGGGTGCCGCATGGGCGAGACTCGCTGCCGCGGGTGTCGGCCGTTCAGATCGAAAGAATCCTTCTATCTACAATATTCCGCGGCATCGTATCGTGCCTTAACATGAATGTTGCCATCGAGGACACCCAACTCCGCGGCTGAAAGGAGGGACAACGCCTGCCGTATTTCGGTCATCGATTTCGCGGATTCGCCCGATCCGCTGGAACTGCGCATCGGTATTTCCTTCACCAGCATCGAGAACGCGAAGGCGAACCTCGAAAAGGAAATCGCCGGGAAAACGTTTGACCAAGTGAAGGATGAAGCCTGTCAGACTTGGGAGAATCTGTTGTCGAAGATTAAGGTCACCGGCGGCACCGCGCGGCAGAAGGGCATCTTCTATTCCTGCCTCTATCGATCGTTCCTATGGCCTGCCCTGCGCAGCGACTCGAACGGCGATTTCTCCGACAAGAGTGGCAAGGTGGTGAACAAGGGCTTCAACTATTATACCGAGCCCTCGCTGTGGGATGACTACCGGAACAAACTCGTTCTGCTAGGCATGCTGACGCCAAAGGTTAGCGTGGACGTGATCAAGTCGCTCATCGACAAGGGTGAAAAGGACGGCTTTATGCCGACTTTTTTCCACGGCGACCACGCGGCGCCCTACATCGCCGGAACCTATCTGCGCGGTATCCGCGGCTATGACGTGAAGAGCGCTTACAACCTGCTGCTCCGGAACGCGACGTTGGAGAACCGCAGCCGGCCCTTCATCAAGAAATACATGGAAAAGGGCTTCATCTCCGATCCTGACTTGGAAAATCCGAAGATCGAAACCAAGGCCCGGGCAGGCGTCACGAAAACCCTCGAATACGCCTACGACGACTATGCGGTCGCCCTGCTCGCCAAGGAACTGAACGATCCGGCTAACCACGAGATGCTGATGAAGCGCACGGGCAACTACAAACACATGTTCGACTCCTCGACGGGACTGATGCGCGGACGTCTGGAAAACGGCGACTGGGTGAAGAACTTCGACCCCGAGTTTCCCTACTACGAATACATGTATCGCGAGGCGAATGCCTGGCAGTCCTCGTTCTTCGCGCCCCACGACCCAAAAGGGTTGATTGGCCTCTACCAGAGCGAGGCCGGGTTTGAGAAAAAACTCGACGATTTGTTCTCGATTCCCTGGAAAGGCGTCGAAGCGCAGAACATTTCCGGATTCATCGGCCAATACTGCCACGGCAACCAGCCCGACCACAGCTTCCCCTGGATGTATTGCTTCATCGGGAAACAGGAGAAAACCCAAATACTTTTGAACAGGATCATGGAGCGCTTCTACGACATGGGAAAAGACAAGCTGTCCTACGCCGGCATGGACGACGCGGGCGAAATGTCGTCATGGTACGTCTTTAGCGCCATCGGCATCTATCTGTTCTCACCCGCCGATCCGGATTACATCGTTTCCGTCCCGTTGTTCGACAAGGTGGAGATGAAATTGGGCGATGGACCGGCCTTCACCATAGCCAAAAGGAACTCTGGTGAGAAAATCGATTCCATCACTTACGACGGCCGGAAATTAGACGGATTTTCCATCTCCCATCAGGACCTTGCCAAAGGCAGGGAACTGTTGATCACCACCAAATAGAGCGGATTCATTTCGCTGGAATCCGGAACTTGGCGGAACTGTAGCCCGGCGCTTCCGCACTGAACTCCCAAGCTCCGCCCGCTTCGGCATCGGAGGGCTTCGAGGCGAGTTTGAGGTTTCCTTCGAGGCTGCCCGTAGATTCACTGATGCCGTCCGCGAGACCAAGAATGGCGCGCAGCAGGGTGTCCGCATCGTTGTCCTTGAGAGCGATTTGTGGTGGCATGGGGATTCCGCCCCAGACGCCGGAACTGCCGGATTTGACCTTGTCCTTCAAATAATTGAGAGCGTCGGGGCGGTCGCGGTATTTGAGCGAGACGTTGAGGTATTGCGGACCCACGGAGGTCTTGTCCACCTGGTGGCACGCAAGACAGGCATTGGCGGTTGCGACGGCGGTGGCATCCGTCGACATCTGCGGTCCGCCAGCGTCGTGACCGGTCGTTGGGATGTAGCGCGCGCGGACGATGGTCTGAGCCGCGTCCGGTGGCGTGGTGCTCTGGACGCTGAACGTGACCGGCTCCCCGAAGCCTAGGGATTTCTTGTTGTCGCCGAGCTTGAGGGTGAGTTCGGGCATGGCCTTTTCCTGGATGAGAGAGATACGGGCCACGGTGACGGGGCTCTTCCCATCCGAGGCCACGGCGCGGATCTCGCTGCCGCCGCCGGGTGGAAGTGTGACGGTGGAACCGCTGCCGAGTTTCGTGTCGGTCACCCCATTCGTAATCCACCATGTGATCGTCAGTTTGTCGTTATCCGGATCGGCGGCGGACTTGACGGTGAAAGTGTCGGACTTTCCCGCGACGGGTTCGATGGCGAGGGTGGGGGACTGGTTGGTGGATTTCGGGAGCAAGCACGAGACGTTGCCGTTTTTGTTGAACCACCATTCGGAGCCGTAGTCTAGCAACCAGACGCTGCCGTCGGCGGCCATCTCCATATCCATCGGGTGGCGCAGCTTCTCGTCGAGCACTTCGAGGCTTTGGAGCTTCTCGCCCGCGTCGAGCCTGGCTTTCCAGATTTTTCCGCGGACCCAGTCGTAGGTGAGCAGGGTGTGGTCATCCTCCTTGGGGAGCAGGTTGTACTTCCTGGTCGGATCGAAGTAAAAAACGGGGCCTGCCATCGCATTGCGTCCGCCTTTGCCCATGGCGGGGAATTCGTCACTCTCGGAGTAGGTGTACCAAATGAAGGCGGAGCGGGCAGGCGGCAGAGTGGTTAGGCCGGTATTGCGGATGCTGCGATTCTGAGGCGCGGCGGGATCGGTCATGGCCACGGATTTTTTGGTGGCGAAATCGAGGATCGGGTAGGGTTTGTTATCGGCGATGACGAAGGGCCAGCCGTAATTGCCGGCGGTCTTTGCCTGATTGATTTCGTCGTGGCCGGCGGGGCCTTTGTCGGTGGCTTTGGAGGCGTCCGGTCCGACTTCGCCCCAATAGAGCGTGCTGTTTTTCGAATCGACGGAAATGCGGAACGGGTTGCGGCAGCCCATGACGAAAATTTCGGGACGGGTCTTGGCGGTCCCTTGCGGGAACAAGTTGCCCTTTGGGATGGTGTAGCCGGTCTGGGTGGGACGGATGCGGAGGATTTTCCCGCGGAGATCATTGGTGTTTCCAGCACTGCGCCCGGCGTCCCACGGCATGCGGTTCTCACGGTTATCGATG